>RDXM01000004.1 GCA_004292595.1 Candidatus Kapaibacterium sp.
TCCATGTAGCCGTAGAACTTGTGAATCGTCGTCGTCAAATGATTAAAACCTTCATACACGCCGTCGGTGCTGCTGTTATCGCCCGTGTAGTAATCCAGCCCAACGCCAATAGAACCTGTTTGCTTGAAGCCTTCTGCTTTCTCTTCCACAAAACGTTTGCCGAAATAACCTGTCAGCAAGTACGCGCCAATGCTTGCGTTCTGTCCAGCTCTGGGAACATCTTGCCGCGTACCGAACTGATACGCGCCTTCAAACTCATATTCCCAGCCGTCAATCATATTTTTTAAGTACAAGCCTGCCGTGAAGCGTTGGAACGAGGTAGAATCGCCCATGCCGAGAAATACGGCAGGACGGAGTTTGCGCTCGTAGCGGTCGTGGTAGAGATAGATGTTGAATGTTTGCTGAATCGGCAGCGTGAGGTCAAGTCCCATCAGTCCTTGCGGGTTTTGGCGGTCGGCGGAGGTCATCAAAAGCTCGTCGTTGCCAAGCACGAAACCGAATGCGCGGGCTTGGACTTTGTCGGGGGTTGTGTAGGTAAGCGTCGCGCCGTCGTAGGCGCGTCCGACGTTGTGCCAGTCCAGCGCACCGATGAGGCGTTCATTGTTGGTGGAAAACATCTGCCGTCCGAGCTTGACCGATAAGCCCGACGTAAGGAAATTCCGCCATTCTAGCCATGCTTCGCGGAAGTCGAGATTGTCTGCGCGTCCGTCGAGAGTACCGCGCCACGCGCCATCTTGCGTTTCGCCAAAGTTGCGCGAATCTTGCACCTTGACAAAGGCAGTAATATCCTCATTGAGTGCGAATTTAAGATTGAGCTGTGAGCGCAACATATTGATAAACAGTGGCTTCTGCGTGAAGTCAAAAAAGCGTCCGTCTATTTCTGCACGGTAGCGCACTTGTCCGCCAATGGTGATATTCGGAAAGCTCGGTTTTGCTGGGTCTTGCTGGGGGAAGGTAAGTTGCGCAAATGCTACAAAAGAGCTTTGTATCAGTGCAAATGCAACCGATACAACAATGCGGTAGTTGTTGAATTGCATAGAGTGGTGAATTGAATGTACATGAAAGATATGAAAGAAACGTTATTTTTAGCGTGAATGTTGTAAAACATCCCAAGTACTCACAACGCAAACAACACACAACTGACATCTCAAACTCGTGAAAGCAAACCTTGCAAGATAACCTATTTTATTTTCAGAGAGCAATATCCGAATATAAGAAAAAAGTACGAATGCGAGCAATAAAAATTGCGTAATATCACGACTGATAGCGAGGTTGCGGAGGTATATCGTGAGAGCATGAGCGCATCGGCGGGTACTACATCGAAAGTCGTATTTTTGTCTGTCTATTTGTTTGCAGCGATAAAGCCGTATAGGTCTTTGGTGCGTAGAAAAATAGAGACGAGGTCTGCCTTCATCTCTGCAACAATGGATTCTATCATCCGAAAAAGGAAGAGAGAAGAATCCATGAAAAACTTGTAGTCCATATACAAAAATTATTGTATTTTCAAAAATCAAGTCAAATTATACGCCCTTCGCTTTTTTTGCCCTCGTTGTCGTTGTCAAACAGCACTTTTTGGAGACAGCAGTATTTCTTGTCTCTGTTATCAAATATCTTTATGGAAAAATTTAATCATGTCTTGATAGTAGATGATGTGCTGGAAAACATCCAGCTTGTCGGTTCTATGCTTCAACGGCGCGGGTATCGTATTTCCTTGGCTGAACACGGCGAGCAAGCATTCTCGCTGATAGAGCAAGACCCGCCGCACTTGATTTTACTGGATATTTCTATGCCAGAAATGGACGGATTTGATGTCTGCACACGCCTAAAAAATGACCCAAAGACCCGCGATATTCCTATCATTTTTCTCACAGCCTTTTCCGACAAAGGGCGCATCATTCAAGGCTTTGAGGTTGGTGCGGTGGACTACGTTACCAAGCCTTTTCATTCTGCTGAATTGTTTTCGCGCATCCGTACGCATCTTGATTTGCGCTTTACCAAAGAACTCGTCATGCAGCGTAATCAACAACTGCAAGAACTCAACGACAAGATACAGCAAGCCTTACAAGATAAAGATGAATTATTGGGAATCGTTGCGCACGACCTCAAAAGCCCTCTCAGTGCGATTCGCAGTATTGCCGAAGCACTCACCAACGATACAAGCCTGACCAACGAGGAAACAAGCGCCCTGAATCGCTCCGTACTGGAGACCTCCACGCGAATGTTTTCACTTGTTGAAGATTTACTCAGCACCAATGCGCTGGAGCGCGGCGGCATAACATTTCGCATGATGCCAGTAGATATTGGTGAAATTCTTCTTGAGATACTCCATCAATACACAAAGTCCGCTCACGACAAACAACTTACCGTACACTTTCACCCCACAAGCCGCATATTTGCTTATACCGACGAAAAAGCAGTTATTCATATCTTGGATAACCTTTTCTCAAATTCTATCAAATATTCTCCGCACGAAAAATCCGTGTACGTGAGCATTGAAGAGCGTCCTGCTTCAGCAGCAATGCCACTGGGAAGTGTGCGTGTGGCAATCAAAGACGAAGGACAGGGAATGACCGAAGAAGATATGTCGAAACTCTTTAGAAAATTTACCCGCCTTTCCGCACAGCCAACTGCTGGTGAACATTCGACGGGTTTGGGCTTGTCTATTGTAAAAAAACTTGCTGACGGCATCAATGCTCGCGTGTGGTGCGAAAGCGTGTACGGACAAGGCGCAACCTTCTTTCTCGACCTCCCGCGCTTGTCCGAAAGCCAACGTGCGGAGTTTGGTCTCTAAGAAATGATAAAAAAACATACTAAAAATGGGTAAAAATTGCCTAGGAATGGTAAAAAAATAAGTGGTTCAAGTCAGTAGTGGCACAGACATTCTTGTCTGTGGTCGTCGCCTGAAGCCCGCACCAACACGCACAGACAGG
>RDXM01000162.1 GCA_004292595.1 Candidatus Kapaibacterium sp.
GCGTTGGAAGCCGCTACAGCCTATTGGAACAAGTACAAAAAGCCCTATCAGTTGAAGAAATTAAAAATAGTCCCCTAATTCAAGAATCATGTACTAAGTGGTATACTAAAAGTGGGTAAAAATTACATATCGAAAAGTGAAGAAGCGAGATGTAGTCCACTTTGAAGGTGGACTACATTTGCAGCAACCACAGCACACGTATTGATGCGCCCTTCAGACTTGTGTGCATAGACTAGGGCTGAGGAGTGCAGAAACGCTGCTCGTAGTACGGGTTTCAAGGTATGCACTTTCTACCCTTACTCAGTATATTCTGAAGAGAAAATTTGCAGGGGAAACACCAACAAATTATCAGATTATCGGCTGACAAACGGCATAGAATGGAGATATTGCCCTTGTTCAAATTCATCCATAATGAACTGCGCGAGGTCGCCGTAGGTAATAGCTGTACTTGCATTCACTCCCACCCAACCCACACGATACGCGCCCTCTGGCGGTTTTTCAAGCAATCGCGGACCGCGAATTACCGTCCAATCCGTATTCGACTTCTGAATCAATTCTGCATGAGCAATCGCATCGGCAAGGGTTTCCTTCACAATGAGATTCATAATACATCGTATCGCTTTATCGGGGAGTTTTGGTTGGTCTTTGTGATAGGGAACTGCGCCGCCCGTCAAGCTCAGAAGCCTCTTCACGCCGTGCTTTTCCATCGCCGCAAGAATATTTTGTGTGCCAAGCGTCTGCACCTGCGTCGTTTGCGAGTCGCCGCGTACCTGTCCGATGACACTAATCACAGCATCCGCTCCAGTAATGGTCTGTTCTACATCGTTTGCATTCAAAATATTCCCTTGTACAAGGGTGAGCGCGGGATGCGCGAGACCAACATTTTTCGGCGTTCGCGCCAGAGCTTTGATACTATAGCCTTTGGCAAGAAGTAAGGTTTGAAGCGGCTTTCCTGTGCGCCCTGTGATGCCGAAAAGTGCGATTGTTTTCATGGTGATTCCAAAAATGAAAAAGAAAGAAAGAAGTCAAGCGGTAGTGGTGTCTCTTTGAAGAAGAGTATTGATGCGCTCTTTGAGCATATGTGCGTCGGTATAGCCTTGTGCGAGCAGGGTGAGTGTTTGTCCTTGTTGGAGAAGAACGGTTGGGAAACCCGTAATACCAAGCCGTGCGCAGAGTGCAAACTCCGCTTCGGCAGCTTCGAGTGTGGCGGGCTGGCGCATTTGTTCAGTAAATTCTTTGGCATCGAAACCAAATTCTTGCGCATATTCCCCATACACCTCATAACGGCTTGGCTGGATGCCATCAAAATAAATCGCCGTCTGCAAACGATGAGCAAACGCAAGTGCCTGTAAGGGTTTGGAGCGTTTCAAGACTGCCATTGCCAATGCTGCGGGAATGGAAGTAAAAATGGCAGTTCCTTCGGCAAGAACACCGTGCAAAAATTTCTCACCAAAGACCACTCCTGTTCGCTCTTCGACGTGTTTGTATGCCCACGAAATATACGGCGCAACCTCGCCAATAGCACCGATGCGGTCTCCGCGAATCATCCCACCAGAAAAGACCTCAAACTCAAGCACGGAAGCATATTCCCGATAAAGTTCCTGCATAACGGGACTAAAACCGTAACACCAGCCACAGAGCGCGTCGTAGGCGTACCAAAGGCGAGGCAGCGAAGATTGTGCGGATGAAGAAGTCATAGTGTGTGCGGTATGTGGAAAAAGATAATGTGCTTGCAAAAGTACAATAAAAAGTATACTTTGCACAAGTACCTACCAAAAAGTAAGTACAATCTTTTTTTACACTACTGCCAACAACAGCATGAAACGCGCAACAAATATCACACAAGAAAGTACAACAGCACCCAACCAGAAAGCTGATATTCTCTTGCATGGCGAAAATTGTCCGGTGCGAAAAGCAATGGAAATTGTTGGTGGGAAGTGGAAGCTGTTTATTATTCAGCAAATAGGAAAAAAAACATTGCGCTATGGTGAAATCAAACGCGCTATTCCCGACATCACCGAAAAAATGCTGATTCAAGAATTAAAAAGTCTCGTGGAGGCGGGCGTTATTCACAAAAAATCGTTTGGTGAAATTCCGCCGCGCGTGGAATATACGCTGACGGAAAAGGGAAAAAAAGCACTGCCGCTCTTGAAGCACATCAAAAAGTTTGGTGAGTATTTGCAGGAGCAAGGATAGAAAAAAGTGTAGCAGCATAGAATTGAGTAAATGCAATACATCAACAAGCCCCCCCCCAACAGCGCATGAATGCTCTCTTGGGGGTTTTGTATTTTTCTGTTGCTTGGTTTATTGCCCGACGCGCAACGAGCCAGAACCCGTGATATTGCGCTTAATTTGCGCGGGATTGCCATAATACAAAATGTTGCCAGAACTTGTCAAGGTTGCATCCAAAATGTCCGAAGCAAACACGCGCAAATTGCCTGTACCGCTCACGGTTACTTGCGCTTCTTTCGCAATGAGCGTTTGTGCGTTGATGTCGCCTGAGCCAGAAAGTACCGATGTTATCTTGGTCGTTTTGCCCGTTACATTCATTGTGCCAGTGCCATTCAGGTTTACACCCATTGCAGCATTGTCAATACCTCGTGCGCTTACCGAGCCAGTGCCGCTTTGGATAAGTGTGTTTATCATGCTCGTATTTACTTTGATGGTCAGGCGCGTGGGTCCGTCCACATAGCCTTTGAAGGCAATTTTAAGTGCGTTGCCCGCAACATCAGTCGTAATCACGCTGTGGAGATTATCATCGGTCGTGATTTCAATGCTGGATGTTGCCGACGATGTTGGCGTACAGATAACTTCTACGTCGCCCGTTACGCCAGCATCAACGCTGGTGATATTCGCGCCGAGCGAGCGGGTTTTGGTGGTAATGGTGCCATTGCCCGAAATTTTGCCTGATAACACATCTGAACAGCTCGACATAGCGGAGAGAGAGAACGTACAAGCAAGCACGAATGCGGCTTTGGAGAGCGTGGTGGTGATGGGAGAGAATGTCATGGTGATAACGAAAAAATGTGAAAAATGAAATGCTGAATTTGGAAAGACGAAGCAAACAGAGACTTGTTGCCGCCCTTCTTGGAAAAAATTATTTCGTGTACGCAAAGGTATGGCGCACGAAGAATGAGTTTGTGCCGTTGTACTTGACCTCTTTTTTGATAATCATGCTGTTTGGGCTGGTCGAAATCGTAACGCGGATGGTGGATGGTTTGTTGTTATCGTTATCCGCAGTTTCCATGACAATCTGTTGCTCGCGGCTTGCTGACGCGCTTTGTGACGTGTTTACGCCATCGGTGATTGTTTTGCTGGAGTGCTTGGTTTCTGTGCTGCTGGATTCTTGAATCGCAAACGGCAGTGTATATCCCGATTCCACGAGCGCGTAGCCTTCTTTCGCAATAAGGGTCGTGTCTTGCGATTTCGATTTTTGCTTGGTGGTGCTATTGGGTTCTTGATAGTAAAATTGCTTGATGAGTTTTTTGTTTTCAATGCTACTTTTAAGCCAAACGTCCATCGTTACTTGCGTTGCGTCGTTTTGGTAATCAGTGTAGGTGAGCTTTCCTTTCCAATCGCCTTGCATGGATTCCAAAAAGCCGTCGGGAATTTTTGCGGTTTGTTGCGCATATAAACTGCTGGAAGTGAGTGTGAATGCGGCGAAGAGTGCTATCAATGTCGTTTTCATGGTTATTCTCGAATTATCGTGGTGAAGGAGTTTTTTGCAAAAAAAGCGTGGAAAGCAGCGTGATTACTTGTTGTCTTTATAGCCCATGCTCATATTTGGATTACCAAAAAGTTCAATTTTGATGGCGGCTGGCAATGCCGACGTATTTTTGAAGCGGACAAGCGTGTTTGCCGGAACATTCAATGTTTGCTGAACGCCTGTTTTCAATACGCCAAGCGAGGTTTCACCTGCTTCTGCGCCGATGGCAAATACTTCCACATCAACCAAACTATCGTTCGTGATTTTCGCCGAATACGCATCATGTCTGCCTTCGCCCAGCATAAACGAGCGATTTCCCTCAATGGTGGTGTACGAAAAAAGCGACGCGCACGAGTGCGAACAAAGCGCGAAAGCGAGTATTAAACAGAGTTTCTTCATGGGTGATACCTCTTCAAAAAATGGTGGTGATGAGTGTTTGATGAACATGACAAAAGACACGTGGTGATTGTCTGTTGCAGGCTAGTCTATGCACACAAGTCTAAAGGGCGCATCAATACTTGTGTTGTAGTTGCCGCAAATGTAGTCCACCGTCGAGGTGGACTACATTTCACCCGCATACAACCTGCGTTTGCAGCAAGTAGGCAAAAGATGTGTGCATAGACTAGCTGTTGCAGGAGATAACTCAAATGCCGTGCCAAACGAAAAAGTGAGTATTTATGCGACGTGCAGGTGTTTTTACAGAATGCGAAATGTTCATGAGCGCACAATAACTGTTCATTTATGAACACTTGAAAGAGATAAAAAAGTGTCGCATCGGTAGAAGAGTTTCATGTTTATTAAAGGTAGTTGGTAGAGGCGTACAGCAGCATCTCTCTTGGCAGTCATGGGCAAAAAATAAGGTTTTGTCAGGTCAAAAAATGCTCATAGATTTGTTCGGTATTTGCAATGCACACTATTGAGATGCGCCAAGCGTACGCACCGCATTTTTCCTCACCTTCCAATCAGTTTCACTATGAAAATTGGTCTTTCAAAAGCAAGCGGTTCACCAAATTATGCGAAATATGATGAATGGCTAAAAACAGCCGACCCGCACGTTGAAACTATTGATTTATCCTTACTCCGCAGCGACGAAGCAGCAAACGTCTTGGAAACCTGTATTGGTCTTGTTTTGACCGGTGGACCAGACGTTCATCCCTCGCGCTACGGCAAAGAATCCGACCTTGAACGCTGCTCCACCGACAACGAGCGCGACGAGCTAGAATTTGCCTTATATGCAAAAGCAAAAGAATTGAAAATGCCTGTCTTGGGCGTGTGCCGGGGTGCGCAGCTTATCAATGTTGCCGAAGGCGGGACGCTCGTGATTGATATTCCCGACGACACAAAAACCGCACAGGAACACGCTCGCATTCAGAATGTTGATGCCGAGCATCCTGTGAGTGTTCTTGCGGGTTCGATTATTACCAAAATTACGGGCGATAACGAAGGATTGGTCAATAGTGCGCATCACCAAGCCGTCGAGAAAGCGGGCGAAAATCTGTACATTAGTGCTGTTTCTGGCGATGGAATTAACGAGGCTATTGAATGGCGCGACTCCTCTGGAAAGCCCTTCCTGCTTGGTGTGCAGTGGCATCCAGAGCGCATGAATTACGCCAATCCATATTCGATAAACATTGCTCGTCATTTCTTATTTGAAGCGGAATCCTACCAAATGCTGGTAAAAAAAGCGTAATTGCTTGCAGAAATGGGGACGCAGATGAAGATGATTGTATGGATGAAGATGATGAAAGAGAAGATATACTGAAAAAGGTTTGGTGCTTCAGATGTAGTCCACCTTCAAGGTGGACTACATCTGAACTCCTTCACGTTTCGATATGCAATTTTTATCCATTTTTAATATAGTCTCAAGCATTCACGTATCATCTTCATCAATTCAATCATCTTCATCTGCGTCCCAAAAAAATCAAAACCTCAGTACCAACATTTCTCCATTGAAAAAAACACAGGAAAAGTGTAACTTTCGCCTCACATAATTTTCGATTATCGCAAACGAATTTCCTTTAACCACCCTCTTCGCGCGGAGCAACCAATTATGTCTATGTACACCGCACCACATCTGATTTTGCCGCAAATCCCCGACCTCCATAAAATTGATGTTTACACCGCAAATGGCGGTTACGAGCAAGCAAAAAAAGCTCTCAAACTCACACAAGATGATGTTATCAATGAAGTAAAAAAATCTGGCTTGCGCGGGCGTGGTGGCGCGGGCTTTGCGACGGGCTTAAAATGGAGCTTTATGCCCAAAGGCGACATGGTGAAATATCTCGCCGTCAATGGTGATGAATCCGAACCAGCGTCCTTCAAAGACCGCCAAATTTTTGAGCATAATCCGCATCAACTTATTGAAGGAATTATCATCGGCGGCTACGCAATGGGCGTAACGGCGGCGTATTTGTACATTCGCGGTGAATATCACAAGTGGATTTACATGATGGAAAAAGCCGTTGAAGATGCCTACGCAAAAGGCTTTTTGGGCGAAAAAATGAAGGAAACCTTTGGGACGAATTTCGCAATGGAAATGGTCGTCCACAAAGGCGCAGGAGCGTACATTTGCGGCGAAGAAACAGCATTGATGAGTTCTCTGGAAGGCGACCGCGCGTATCCCCGCGTAAAACCGCCCTTCCCAGCACAAAAAGGCTTGTGGGCAAAGCCAACAACGGTCAATAACGTTGAAACAATGGCACACGCACCCGCAATTTTCGCGCTTGGCGGCGAAGCATACAGCAAAATTGGCGCGTCAGGGCACACTGGCACCATTCTCTACGGTGTGAGCGGACACGTGAACAAGCCAGGCGTGTACGAGGCGGAATCTGGCACCTTGCTCACCGACCTTATTTTCAGCGATAAATACGGGAAGGGCGTTCTGGGCGGCAAAAAGGTCAAAGCCGTGATTCCAGGCGGTTCTTCGATGCCTGTGTTGCGTGGCGATGAAATTGAAGGCGTGAAAATGGAAGAAGAATTTTTGAAAAAAATCGGTACGCACATTGGTACAGGCGGCGTGGTGGTGATGGACGAAGACACGGATATTGTGAAAGTAACGCTGCGGATTGCGCATTTTTATCATCACGAGTCGTGCGGGCAATGCACGCCGTGCCGCGAGGGTTGCGGTTGGATGGAAAAGATGCTCAAGCGCATTTACAAAGGCGATGCAACCTCGCAAGACCTCGACACCTTGTACAGCGTGGCTTCCAACATCGAAGGCAATACAATTTGCGCACTCGGCGACGCGGCTGCCTGGCCCGTGAAAGCATTCCTCAGCAAATTCCGCGAAGATTTTGAGGCACGAGTGAAGAAATCACGCGCTTTTGTGCCGCTCAACGTTGTGCATGGTGTTCGCCACAAGGCAGAGAAATTCGAGGTTTTGGCGTAAACGCTCCGCTTTGCAAGAAAAACAACAACGCTCTGTACCGCGCATCATTGCTGGACAGAGCGTTTTTTGTTGTTGTAACTGGCAGATGGACGAGAGAAGATTCCGAATTGCCGTAAACCTTGAAAGCGGTATATTGCATCTTACTATTGGTTCGTATTTGATGAACAATATTCCCTCATTTTTTCATTTTATAGGTTTTTTCCATGATGATTCGTTCTCTCTCAGCAGCCGCATTAACACTGGTTATCGCTGCAAATATGCCGTCGGAAATGCTTGCGCAAACAAAGAAAAAAACGACAAGCACATCGTCCAAAAGCACCACCAAGTCTAGCACAAAAACAACCGCCCCAGCAAGTACGAGTGCGCCTGCTGCACCTTCTACTCCAGCTCCAGCTTCTGCACCCGCCGCGACAGGTAAAAAAGGTGGCACAACAGTCGTTGGTGCTTCAACGGAGGCTGCACCAGTTCCAGCTCCTAGCACTACTCCAGCTCCTAGCACTACTCCAGCTGCTCCGTCATTAACACCAGACATTGCCTCGAATGGTCTGCGCGACGCGCTTACGCAAGGCATTCAAAAGGGTGTGGAATTGGTCTCTAAGCCTGATGGTTACAACAAAAATCCACTTATCAAAATTCCATTTCCAGCAGAATTCAAAATGGTCGAAGACGGCGTACGCAAAATTGGTTTGGGCAATGTTGCCGACCAAGCCGTAGAATCCATGAATCGTGCGGCAGAACGCGCTGCTTCCGACGCGCTTCCTATCTTTTTGGATGCAATCAAGCAACTGAATTTTGCGGATGTTATGTCTATCTTGAACGGCAGCAGCGACCGCGCCGCAACAGACTTTTTGCAACGCACCACCACACAACAACTCACCCAAAAATTCAAGCCTGTCATCGGCGAAGCACTCGCCAAGGTAGATGCAACCAAGCATTGGAGTACCATTACGGGCGCGTACAATCAGATTCCGCTTGTGCAAAAAGTGAATCCTGATTTGTCGGAGTACGTTACGCAAAAGGCTGTCGAAGGCTTGTTTACGATGGTTGCGCAGGAAGAGAAAAATATCCGCGTCAATCCAGCTGCCCGCGCTACCGACCTTTTGCAGCAGGTCTTTGGCGGCACGACGAAGAAGTAATCTCATTTTCCTTGTATAAAAATCCTTGCCCATGCCGCACAAAACCTTGCTTTCAAACGCAAGAAATGTCTGCACGGCAAGGATTTTTACTATCAAAAAATACCAAAAAACAATTCAGCAATAAGTATGAACCAAGAGCTACAAACCGCATCACAACAGGATTCTCCCACAGAAAAACGCCCCATTATTTTTAGCGCAATGCAGCCCACAAGCGGCTTAACACTCGGCAATTACGTTGGTGCATTGAAAAATTGGGTGGAATTGCAGAAAGACTACGATTGTGTCTATTGCGTGGTGGATTTACACGCGCTCACTGCTCGCCCCGAAGCCGCCGCGCTACGCAAACAAACGCTCGATGTTGCCGCAATGTACATCGCCTCTGGCATAGACCCCGCACGAAGTCTGGTGTTTGTGCAATCGCACGTTCCCGCACACGCGCAGCTATCGTGGGTGCTGAGTTGTTTTTCGCAGTTAGGGGAATTGAACAAGATGACGCAATTCAAAGAAAAATCCGACAAACATGGCGCGACGACGGGCTTGTTCACCTATCCCGTTTTGCAGGCGGCAGATATTTTGTTGTATCAGGCAAATCTTGTTCCCGTTGGCGAAGACCAAAAGCAGCATTTGGAGCTTTCGCGCAATATCGCCGAGCGTGTAAATCATTATTACGCAAATACATTGACCGTGCCAGAAGTATTCATCCCCAAAGTGGGTGCGCGAGTGATGAGCCTACAAGACCCAACCAAGAAAATGTCGAAATCGGATGAAAACCCAAAAGCGACGATATTTCTGACCGATTCTGCGGATGAAATTCGCGGGAAAATCAAACGTGCGGTAACTGATTCTGGCTCGGAAGTGCGTCGCGGCGAGGAACGACCAGCGATTACAAATTTGCTTACCTTGTTTCACATTGCCACTGGGGAGAGCTTTGAAGCCATTGAAGAACGTTTTGTTGGTAAAGGCTATGGAGATTTTAAACAAGAACTCGCCGATGCACTCGTCGCGCTCATAGAGCCGATAAGTACACGCTTCCATGCCATTCGTAACGACAAAGCTGCCCTCAACGACATTTTGAAAAAAGGTGCGGAAGAGGCAAATCGCCGCGCCAACCGCACACTGCGCAAGCTGTACAAAAAATTGGGGATTGTGGAATTAGAGTAAATTTTCTAGCACGACGACAATATCCACGTTCAATTTCGCATCGCTCATGAAATCCGATTCGCTGTTCTACACGTATTTTCAGCTTCTTCCCGAAGCATTGCTCCTGCTTGCAGGCGCACAAGAAGCCGACCTTGCTCGTGCGGCAGAGTACCGCTTTCAGTCGGTCGAGGTGAAAGACCACGCTTTTCGCCTTGATGGAATCTTGGCGTTGCCAGAATTTCGCGGAGAGTTTTTCTTCGTGGAAGTGCAGTACCAGAAAGACCGCCGCTTCTACACACGGATTTTTGCGCAGATAATGACCTTCCTGCACCAAAAGCAACCGCAAGGCAGATGGCGCACTGTCGTTATTTTTCCAAAACGCAGCATTGATGAGGGTTTGCCAGAGCATTTTGCGGAGTATCTTGCGTCAGGTCGTTTGAAAATTGTATATTTGGATGAAATCTCGCCAGACGTTCTGACGGCATTTCCTTTGAACATTCTCCGCTTGGTCGGCGCACCAAACAAAAAAGAACAGGCAGCAGCACTGGCGAATGACGTGTTGCGCTCTGTTCCGCCAACAAGCGAAAACCACCGCCGCGACGATGTAGCCCGCCTTGTAGCGAGCATCTTGACGGCGAAATTTCCCACAATGAGCTATGAGGAGATACGAGCCATGATAGAACCAACCGTAGCAGGATTCGAGCAATCCCGCTTTTACCAAGATATTTTGAAAAAGGGAGTTGAGCAAGGTATCGAGCAAGGTATCGAGCAAGGTATAGAACAGAATGTGGAGCGAACCGTTTTGCGCCTCACTCACGTAGGCATGACCAAAGAATTTATTGCTGATATAACGGGGCTATCGCATGAGGAAATTGAACAGATTTTACGCAAACATCTCTCCTAATTCCCACAATGAGCTATGAGGAGATACGAGCCATGATAGAACCAACCGTAGCAGGATTCGAGCAATCCCGCTTTTACCAAGATATTCTGGAGAAGGGTATTGAACGAGGTATTGAGCAAGGTTCGTACCGAGAAAAAGAGCAAACTACAGTAGGTCTTGCTCGTGCAGGCATGACAAAAGAATTTATCGCCAACATCACCAAATTATCGCTCGAAGAAATTGAGCAAATTCTACGCAAGCATCTTTCCTGAAAAACGCCCCGATACAACATCATTGCTCTATCGGGGCGTTTTTCACGTTGCAAGATTCCATTAGCTCACAAACAGCTTCATCAAGCGCACCCCGCCTTGTTCCGTGAGCAAAATGAAAGAACCTCCTGCCGCCCCAACGTTCATTCAAGTAACTTTCTTCCATTTCTTGCGTATCTCTCACGTTACGCCATCTTCGAGGCATTTTGTATAACCACGCTCATATATTTTCGGGGAAAATTTACGCCGCAAGGACTACTTTCATGACACAAGCACGACCTCGTTTCATTCGCCAAAAATCAGTATTGATACGCTTTTGTAGCATATTTCTCTACTGCATTTCCCTCTGTGCCGCACCACTGCTCATTGCCCAGACGGAGCCGCCGAAAAGTAACGAGGAAAATACCGCAAAAAGCCCACCAACACAGGCTTCCCCGTTTGATAATTACATTCTCAAAATCCAACGCACACAAAAAGCTCCCGTCATTGATGGCAAAATCACCGATGAAGTCTGGACTTCTGCCACTGCAACGCCCATTCAGAACTTTGTCCAGCATTATCCGACCGATTCCCTTCCCTCGCGCAACCAAGTAATGGTGCAGGCTCTCTACGACGACAACTATATGTATTTTTCCTTCACCTGCTTCGATTCCACCGCAGGAAATTTTTTCTTTCAATCGCTCCGCCGCGACTTTGCTGCCGACGAAAGCGATGGTGTGATGATTGTCCTCGACCCGCTCGGAACAGGGCAAACAGGCTTTGGTTTTCGCGTTTCGCCGCTTGGTGTGCAGGGAGAAGGCTTTGTCGCAAACGGCGGAAACTTCGGTATGGACAGAACATGGGATAACGTCTGGTTCTCCGAAACAAACGTGCAGAAAGACCGTTGGACAGCAGAATTTGCCATTCCTTTTCGCTCTATTCGCTTCGAGGGCGGACGTAAACGCTGGCGTATCAACGTGGTGCGCTGGGACTGGATTCGCAACGAACTCTCTACTTGGACGCGCTTCCCCATTAACTTCAACGCTTTTTCGCTTGCCCACACTGGCGTTTTGGAATGGGACACACCACCGCAAACCGCAGGGCTGAACATGAGTATTATTCCCTCGCTCACGGGCTTATACAATCGCTCCTTTGCGCAGGATGAAAAAGATAAATGGAATTACAATATCGGCGGCGATGTGAAGTACGCAGTTACGCCAAGTTTGAACCTTGATTTGACCATCAACCCCGATTTTTCCAACGTCAGCGTGGACAGACAAGTTACCAATTTGAACCGCTTCAGCATCTTTTTTCCCGAACAACGACAGTTTTTTATCGAGAATAGCGACCTCTTTTCGCAGTTTGGGTTTTCGCAAATTCGCCCCTTTTTCTCGCGCAAAATTGGCTTGGTGAACGACCCTACGAACAACGGCGCACTTGCTCCCATCACCATTCCTGTCGGCGCACGATTAACGGGAAACATTGATGACAACTGGCGTGTGGGGCTTTTAAGTATGCAAACCGCCGCATCGGAACGCTTTAACCTAGAAACGCAAAACTATACCGTCGCAGCCGCACAACGGCGCGTCTTTGGGCGGTCGAATATCGGGATGATTTTTGTCAATCGTCAGGGAAATAATTTCAACGAGCAAGGAAACAACTTCAATCGCACGCTCGGCGCGGACTTCACGCTTTTGAGCAATGACGGCACGTGGCAGGGCAAACTCTTTTTTCATCACAATTTCACACCAAACCAAAAAGCAGACCAGTTCGCCAGTGCGGGATGGCTTCGCTACTCGGTTCCGGGCTTGGAATTGAACTGGAATCACGAATATATTGGCACAAATTACAACCCCGAAGTAGGCTTTGTGCCGCGTCGGGGCGTGTGGCGCTGGCAGCCCTACGTTCAGAAAACCTTTTATCCCGACAATCGCAGCATTGTCAATGAGCATGGAACAGGCTGGGAGCAAAACACATACTTCGATAATAGCGGTCGCTTCAATGTATTGGATAATGAATCCTTTGCCTTCTACTATGTGAGTTTTGCCAATACGATGAATCTCTCTGTCTTTGGAGGGAATATTTTCACGCGCCTCACCTTTCCCTTCGACCCCACCGGACGCGGCGACAAAGCAAATGAACTCCCGATTGGAGAATACAACTACTGGCGATTTGGCGGTAATTTTTCCACCGACCGTCGCGCACTTTTCACCGCTTCCACCCGCATAGAATCTGGCGGCTACTATAATGGCTCGAACTTAAATTGGCGCGTTTCGCTCGCCTATCGTTTTCAGCCTTTTGGCTCGATTACCGTGAATTTTCAGCAAGATAACATCACGCTGCCGCAGCCCTTTACGTCCGCGCAACTCAATCTTGCAAGCGTGCTGCTCGACCTCACGCCGACGCGCGAGGTATTCATTACCGCATTTTTGCAATACAACACCCAAGCAAATAATATCAACCTCAACACCCGCGTCCAATGGCGTTTTGCGCCAATGTCGGATATATTTTTGGTCTATACCGACAACTACGACGCAACCAGTTTTCAAATCCGCAATCGTGCAATCGCCCTCAAATTCACGTATTGGCTGAATATTTGAGTGTGCAGAGAACCCGCTAGAGGAAATGACAGCAGCCTTTGTACACGACAAAACCTCTGGAAACCGCATCAAATCTAGCTTCGGTGGCACAGACATTCTTGTCTGTGTTCGTCGCCTGAAACCCGCACCAATACTCACAGACAAGAATGTCTGTGCCACTATTGAAGAATTTTTTGTCGTGTACAAAGGACAGCAGCACTCCTCAAACACTCTCATTCGCTTCGTCCGTCAGCAGAGCAAGCCCGCGCACAATCGCTATGGTTTCCAGACTGACCGCTACAACCCGCCCCACAAGACGCGCCACGTACTCTGGCTCTTGGAGCATTGCCTCGCTGCGGTTTGGGTCGTTCACGATGCCGCTTCCGCGCCGCGAGCCATCGGCTTGCTCCTTCACCGCATCCTCGCTCACACAATACCGTTCCACAACCCATTCCAGCGCAGACCGTGTGCCTAACTTGTATTCCAGCACTTCACGCGGAATGCCGTGCAATGTCAGATGTGGGTTGTAGTCCAGCGTCAGTGTCTCTGGCAGAACGCCGTTTTTATCGGGTTTTGTGCCGCGCAGTTTCATCTTTTCGTGGCTGAGAGCGAACAACGCCTGGCGTTCCTCAAGGCTGTGCTTTTTTGATAACATATCCTCTGCGCCGCGCCATTCCACGCTTGGGTGTTCTGGTATAGTTTCGTAATTCACGTGCAGTTCCGCCAAACGCTCGCCCGACTGAACGTAGGCGCGAAACACCTCCAGCGACGCAACAAAAGGAATACGCGGCAAGTCCCGACGCAGGTTTGCGGCATATTTCGTGCGATAATCGGGCGAATGCAACACAGCGTAGATGTAGTGAAAAATATCCGCTTTCGTGATACTAGCGCCCGCCGCGCCGTACCGAGAGCGCACCTCCTCCAAACCCCAATCGGTGATGTTTTCTTGTCGCTCGCCTGTTTCCACGTCGTAGGTGTAGAGCGGGAAGCATTGGCTTGCATCAAGTGAAGTTAGTGCTAAATCAACAATATTGTTTGAAATAAAACACCAAAAGGGCAGCCTTCCACCCTTATTTGGAACAAAAATTACTCGGTTTTCCTGCTCGGCTTGGATGTTGGGCATGAAATTTTCCCACCGCCGAACTTCCTCGTTCATAATTTTATCAAAGAATACGGACTGTTTGCAAAACGGGCGGTATAATGCAGTTCGTATCTTGTTTTCATGAAATTCAGCAAAGTTTTTCTTACGAACATCTTGCTTCAAATCACGGCTCCACGAAATTTTTGTATCATCGTGGTTGCAGAATTTATCCAAAGCCTCATTAACCGCATCGTTACTGCCTTGTGGGGCTTGCCAGCGTTGGGCATGGTCGTTGTAGGTCGCAATGGTGCGGCGCATATTTGTTTCGAGTGCCTCGCGGTCGAAATTGTATGTCCATACATCGCGGTTTGTCGTCAAGCCCAAGCAATAGCGGTCAAAAATTGCATTTCCCGCGCCCGCTTTTGCTTCTTTTGTTCCCATCGGTAGAAAGGCATCAAAGCTAGATTCTAAGCCGTCGGTGAGCCACGTATGGCGAGCGTCGGGGGTGAGTTCGCGCCAAGCAAAACCGTTGTCGTTCAAAATATGCTCGGCTTGGGTTAAGAGCGCGAGGCGTTCTTCTTTGAGGGCGTATTCATCGGTATCGGCATAGAAAATGCGGTGTTCGGTGCTGTTGCTCAGTTTTACCAAGATATTGATGCTCACGCCTACTTGAATGCCAAAAACGTTATGGGTTGTTCCAGCAATTTTTGGATTTTTCCTCACATTGCCGCGTAGATTCACGATGTAGAGCCGATTAAACTCTTCGGCAAGAAACTTTCTCACGCCGTCGAAGGAGATAGCATCGAGAAAGTTATTATTGGTGATAAAAGCCACGATGCCCTCAGCATCGGCAAGGCGTGTACCGTTGTTCAGAATGCGGTCGGTGGCGTAGCGCAGAGCTTTGATATAGACATCGTTGAGGTCATTTTTATTGGTGGCTTTGCTTGCTTTGGTGTAGGTGTCGCGGACGCGGCGGTCGAGAAAGGGATATTTACGATTTTTGTTATTGTCGTTTTCGCTGATTTGCCCTGCGTTGTAGGGCGGATTACCGATGATAACCATGATAGGTGCTTGCTGTTGGCGGCGAATTCGCTCGGTATTTTCTTCGGTGATGGCATGAAAACCGATGGTTCTGGCTTCGTCGGTTTTATCGGCGATGGAGAAGGTATCAACAAAGCAAATGCCGTCGAAGGGCGCGTATTCGCCCGTGCTGTCGTAATATTCATGCTCAATGTTCATGGCGGCGATGTAATACGCCATGAGCGTAATTTCGTTAGCATGGAGTTCGTGCGTGTATTTATGCGGCAGTGCGTTGGGGCGCAGGCTGTGGATATGGCGGAGCGTTGCGAGCATAAACGTTCCTGTTCCGACGAAGGGGTCGAGCGTGTGAACGCCTTCATCGGCGAGCGAGCGCGAGAAATCACGCTGCAAGATTTCCTCAACGGATTTGACCATGAAGTTCACCACTTCACGCGGGGTATAGACAATGCCGTGTGTATCGGCAATTCTGGGATTGAATGCTTTGAAAAAGCGTTCATAGACGTTGTTGAGGAAGTATTGCTTGAGCGTAAAATCGAAGATGCTGCCCGCAATTTGCTCAACGGCATTGTAGAACGGCTCCAAGCCTTGCAAGAAGCTATCGCGGGAAAAGGACTTCGATGTGAGCGCGTCAATGACGGTTTCGATAGCGCGGGCGATGACGTTTTTGCGGACAAAATCGGGATTGCGAAAAACGGTGCGAAAAATCCGCTCAATAAACACGTGCTGGACAATCATATCGTAGCTGACTTCGAGCGAGAGGTCGGGGCGAATCGCTTCGCAAGCAAGGCGGTGAAAGTCGTGGAAAGCAGCTTGGAAGCGTTTGTTGGTGGTTGCTTCGTGCTGGACACGCGCCGCGAGGTCTTTGGCAAGCATGGGCAAGTCGCGGTCAAAAATTTCGATAGCTCGCCGCCATTCGCGGTAGTGTGCGGGTTCGTAGGCAAAGAAGGCTTCCAGCACGGCAATAAGATTATCGGGCGTGGAAATATCAAGGTCGAATGCTTGCGATCCATCTTGCCAGAGAATAGCACGTTTTGGCTGCCAAAAGAGGATATTTGTTTGCGGGTAGCCGCTTTGGAACTTGTCGCGGACTTCGGTCATCAGGTCGTCGCCAGCGTCTTTTGCCTCGAAGTAGCCGCACGGAATATCGTCAATTAAAATCGTGCCGTCGGGAATGATAGTCGTTTGCCCTTTCGCGCCAAACCAGGGCTTTCCAGTCGAGCTTTTATGCGGTTCGTAGCGCACATTACCGAACTGCGCGGCTGCTTCATCCAAAAGGCGGTCAATGGTTTGAAAACGAATGGAGGTTTCTTTGGTAACGCGCTTGCGCTTGTATTCGTCAAGTTTAGCAAAGTAATGATCAATCTCGCGCTGGAAAGCGGCGTGGCGGGTATTCAGGCTCGGCATAAAACAGAAAAGAGAGAACGGGTGAAAAGAGTAGTTTGCACGAAAATACAAGAAATCTGAGAATTGCGGAAATTCTTTGTATTGCCATTGCTGATAGTATCTCGGTTCTGCCTCGCTTCCCTAGCGCACCACCGTCAATACAGCTGTTTCCGTGCGCTGCGCACCAACGCACACCCGCACAAAGTACGCTCCTGCCGCACACCCGCGCAAGGACAAGGTTTCAAGCACTTCCCCCGCAGCATACCGTTTCTCGACAGCAAGTATCCGTGCGCCATGCAGGGAATAGACTTCAATACGTGCCATTGCTGGCTCGGCAATGAAAAACCGCACCGTTACTTGCTCTTCGCTTGCTTGCACGGGATTTGGCGCGATAACAATTTCACCGCCCGAGCGCGTATTTGCTTGATGTATGCGGAAAGATGTTGGCAAAAGAAAGGTTGTTGTAGCAGTTGTAATAGGAGGTGAAGGCTGAAACAGTGGTCGCCCACCACCAAGATGTATCGGCGCACGAACACCTTTCAATGCGGTATCTTCAAAGGTTAGCACAACATCAGCATTGGTGCGGCTTACCATGCCAAGCGGTGTAAAATTATTAAACGTGTACAAACCATTGACGGCACGTGCCGTCGTACCGCGAGCCGAGTGCTGCTGCGTGTTTGCTTTCGTAAAGGGGTCTCGCCAAAGACTAGCACTGGTGCTTGTAAACTGAAACGCGCCATCGCTCGTGCGTGGCAAGCCATCTTCGGGCGCAGCAAAGGAAATACGCGCCTCGCCGCCGTTGTAGGAGTATGGACCTCTATCCACGCGGTTTCCAAACTCATCTACTGCTTGCGCATAAAACCACGTTTTGGGGTCGGCAGCATTACTTTGCCCAATGAGCATTTGGGAGGGCATACGATTCAATTCGTTGCGGTTGTATGGGTCGGGCATCATTACAGGTGCGATAGCAACGGCGCGTGAGGGGAGGAGGGAGACGATAGCACTTGTCACAATAGGTGAACTGTGTGCTTCCGAAGTATTTTTTTGCTCAAGTGTAATAGGAGCAGCATAAAAAGTACATCTCTGGGTTACAACTCCAAATTGAATTCCAGGGATATAAGGGTCTCCACAGAAAGATACCAGTGCAGCCAACGTACAGAAATTAGATGTACTCCCAATCACCGTAAAATCAGGAAACAAAGCAATGTTAGAAGCCACTTGCGCAAGGCTTGCCGATGTTGAGGAAAGAGGCTCTTGCCCTAAATATCCTTGTCCCCATGTTACTGTCGATTGAACCTCGTTTCCAAGAACTGGTGTGCTTATTTGGTCAACAGGTCCACCCAATGAAAGAGTTACCGTTGTTGAAAACGATGCCATATTGCCAAACCTATCTCGCATAATCACCGCTATTGCTGGATATGAACCTTTTCCTGTATGTGGAAATCGAACTTTTTCACCAACGATAATCGAAGGAGCAGAACCATCATACCCACCCGTGAGCCGAGGGCTGTTGCATCTAAAAAAAGCGTATATTGCGTCAAAAAAGGCTTAAAATTTATGGAACGCGTATCCTTGATAGAACTTTTGGAGAAGAATCTGA
>RDXM01000163.1 GCA_004292595.1 Candidatus Kapaibacterium sp.
GTTTTGACTATATTTTGAATACTTTGATTTTAGCAAGGCAGCATGCTGCCTTGTTTCGGAGAATTGAAAGTATTCATTTTACAATCGAAACGGTATTATGCCGTGAGGCTTGGTGAAAATTGCCGTACTTGCAAGCATTTAATAATGCTCTTTGATATAATGTTCAAGCACAGCAAGATTTTGCAACGACTTCTCGCGGCGTGTTTGCTGGATAAGCGTGGTCAAATGCGCATCGTGCAGCAGCAAACTTTGCTGCTCAAGCATGGTAAGAATACAATCGGGCGAGGTTTCGCCTTTCATTGCCACAGGCAACGAACACGGAACGCCTTTGAGTATGAAATGATGCGGGTTCACGACGTGTTCGCGCGTTCTGGCAACAAGCAAGAGAAGCAAGTCGTGGCGGCGTTGTGTGGTGGCATCGCGCTTCTTTGCGTGAAGATGCGCTGCTGCTGGAAGCGAATCACGATAGCGTTCTTGCTCGTTCATTTCGACATCGAATTGCTGCTCGTGCTTGTGGTCATGCGTGTTTGCGTGGTCATTTGCTGCGGCGGTATTGGGAGAAAGCTCTTCTGTGTTATCGTAAATAGGCGCGGTGGATGGAGTGCGCGGTTGCGCTGATTGCCCAGTATTTGTGCGGCTTTCAGGCATGATTGCTCCAATGCTTGGATTCTCTTGGGAGCGTTCCTGCGCTTGATTCTTTTGTGCGTTTGGAAAGGAAGTCAGCGAGGATGAATCTGGCACAAGAGATGTAGAATCAATCGGTTGCACCAAACCTTGCAGCGATGGATTCTCTGCATTTTGTGTGCGTAGTTGCCAAAACATCACACCCACAACCAATGCGCTCAGAAGTGCCATTCCCGCCACAAGGGGAAACGCGCCGCTTAGGAATGATGCGGTGTGTATGGTTTCTGCTGCAATCTGACTGGTAAGATGCGAAGAAAGCTCCGAAGCCAGTTCCGATGAGCTTTCCAGATAATGTGTTGGTAAGGAATTACTTTCGGCGTGAGAATTGCTTGCCTGCGTACTCATACCTTCCACGTGCGTACGCTCCACTGCCGCACGAATACTTGTGCGCAGCGCACTCTCGCTCAGAAGCGGCTCCTGAGTACGGAGAAGGTGATAGTATTCGTCAAGTTTTGGCATTGTTCGGAAAGATTATACGAAATTATGCGAAAAAGTACATTCAGTCAGTTGTGGAAGCCACTCATCGGTCAAATGCCTATTCGTCATCATCGGTGTCGTGGTCTGCGCCGAGAAGCTGCGCCAGACGCGCTCTGCCACGCTTTAAGCGTTGCTTGACGGCAGAGAGCGAGTCGCCTTGCTGCTCTTGAACGTCATTGAGAGAAAATCCAAACACATCGAAGAGCAAAATTGCTTCGCGCTGTTTGGCTGGAAGCCGCTCTAATGCTTGATATAAAAAATGAACATCAGTTTGGGCATCGGGCAGTGGGTTGGTGTCTTCCCATATCTGCTCGGCTTCATCGTCATCAAGGGCGTAGGCAGACTTTTTTTTGCGCAACAGCTCGTAAAATTCGCGTCGCGCAATGGTAAAAAGCCATGACTTTGCGGCTTGTACCTCGCGCAAGGTATCAAAATGCTTGTAGGCAAGATATAGCGTCTCGCTCACGAGGTCGTTTGTTTGTTCGACATCGCGCGTCATTGCTTGCACGAAACGCTGTACGTCTGCCAGATGTGGCATGACAACAGCTTCAAAACGTGCATGACGGTCGTTGATATACGCAGAATCTTGGCTCAAGTGATGATGTATTTCAAAAAACAAAAAAGTGGTGTGCATACGAGCAAAAAGCTCCAACACAAGCAACAACGAGCTTTCCCGACACACCCACAACAATGGTGTGCTAACGCAAGCAATACCACTTTCTTTGAAGAAGAGAAATTAGAAGCCGAAAAGTTACATTAAAGGCTTTTCATAAAAAACAACTTTTTCGTGTACTCTGGCAAGAGCTTCCATTACTACTATACTGAAAAAGGTTTGGTGCTTCAGATGTAGTCCACCTCAAAGGTGGAATACATCTCAACTCCTTTACTTTTCGATATGCAATTTTTACCCATTTTTAGTATATTATCACCAGCATCATGCACCACACATCCTACAGATTTTCCGATGAACAGCGACATCGCTTCATGGAGCTTCAAGCGCAGATTCTATCACGCTTAGAGGATTTTGCTCGCGTTCCCAAAGAGCAGTATTTTTACGAATTGTGCTATTGCCTTTGCACACCGCAATCGAAAGCGGAAAATGCCAATGCTGTGCAGAGAATCTTGCAAGAGCGCGATTTTCAGGGGGTAGGCTTTCATCCGATTGAGATTTTACGCGATGCGCGGCACTACATCCGCTTCCACGCCACAAAAGCAAACCGCCTCTTAAAAGCGCGAGAACAATGGACAGAAATAGCATCAATGCTGGATTCCACCGAAAATACTGGGCTGAATGACGAAGCAAAACGCGCATGGTTGGTCGAAAACGTTGATGGTATGAGTTGGAAAGAAGCCTCGCATTTTTTGCGCAATATTGGCTATCGCAATTTGGCAATTTTAGACCGCCATACGCTGAAACACTTGGTTTTATGCGGTGTTTTTGAAAATATTCCCAATATCAACGGCAAAGCGCGGTATGTAGCGGCGGGCGAGAGCTTCAAGCATTTTGCTCTGCATATCGGAATTCCAATGGATGAACTGGATTTGTTTTTTTGGTCGGCAGAAGCAGGATTGATTTTGAAATAATACCTGTGCAAGCCTGATATTATCGTGCTTTTGAAAGTGTTGATGTATGATGGTTTTGTATTCAACTGTTGATACCTCAACTATTTCTTAATTATTTATGAAAAATTTTTCATTTATCCGATTTTCTGCTTGAAATACTACGCGCTTTTGTAGATTTGTTTTCGAGAAAAATGTTTGGGAATAAACACACATTGCAGTGATACTATCGTACAAATTTTTGCTATTGTTTGTGAGCAAAAAAAATGCACAAAACCCTGATAAAACCTCATTCTAACGACCTTCCAACTCAATTTTTTTTACAATTTTTCCCCTACGTGGAGTTATGAGCAACAACACATCTTCTGGCAGCAATATCTTCTTGGATTTGCTCAATATGCAAATGAACGTCGTGAAATCGGCAGCAAACGCAGCAAGCGGTGTACTTCCAGGGAATGTAACTACAATGGTTACTGACCTTGCAAATACCATTACCGCATCAGCAGAGAATATCGGTAGCAGCTTTTCCATGCCGAAAGCTCCGAGCGCGAGCAGCGCGTCATCTTCAGGCTTTCCGTTCTTAAATTTTGGTGATTTCGGCGCATCAATCAGCGCAATGTCGCAGCTTATGTCCTTGTACGATACCTCGAAAAATCTCTACGGCTCATGGATGGGCGCAATGGGCAAATTGCCTGCGGCAGTGGCTGATTTGACTGCTGGTGGTACGGTTTTGACAAACGCAGTCAATGGTATTAACGACATGGCGCAAATGTACTTCAAACTCTCCGAAGTGCTGACACCCGTGATGAGTGCTATGCAGTCGGCGGGATTGAACAAAGATAATTTGGGCAAGTTTCTAGATTTTAGCCAATACAATAAATTGGTTGGCAGCCTGTTCAACCTTGCTGGTCCAGATGTTATGGAAAAATTCTCGAACCAAATCGTTGGTTTGCTTGGTCAGTTGGGCGAAGCTGGCGGCTTTGCTGGTCCGACCGTCAAAGAATTGACCGATAAATCTTTGAAAGCAATGGGCGAAATGGCTTCGGGCAATTATGACGCGGCAGCAAAAATTTATATGGAAATGATTGACGGCATCCAAAAGCCCACTAGCCCGCTTGTGAACATGGTCTTCTTCGGACGCGACCGCGTTGCAATCGAACTCACGCAAGAAATGCTGAAATCCTACGTTCTTTTTGCTGCTCACTATGCAAAAATTCAGCAACTCATCTTGGGAACAGGCAAAGACGCGCTTGTGGATATGACGGGTCGCATTATGGATGCAGCAAAATCAGGCAAAGCACCACAAACCTTCGACGAGTTCTTTAATGTTTGGATTCGCGCTAATGAAGCGGCATTCGACCAAATGTTCAGCACCGACGACTATGCTCGCATTCAAGGTGAAATTGCAACATCGTCAGCAAAAGTAAAAGAACACACCGACAAATTCTTTGAGTTGATGCTCAGTGAATTTCCGATTGCAAAGCGTTCTGAATTAGACGAAGCATATCAGTCTATTCATCACCTCAAAGCACAAGTACGCCGCTTGGAGCGCAAGATGAACGAGCAAGAAGAAGCACTAGAAACACTCAGCAGCAGCGCAAACGATGCTCCAGCAGCACCGAAAGCCGTCGCCGCGAAAAAACCCGCAGCCACCAAAGCTCCTGTAAAGAAGCTCGCAGCAAAGAAGTAACGTCATACCTGAGAGAACGAAGAGAAAAAAAGCCCTACAAGCCTCGTCAAATCTAGTATCTCAGCAAAGAGCATATCAGCAAAAAAGCCTGTTCCTTTGGTAAAGGAACAGGCTTTTATTTTTTGACCTTGTTTTGCGACAAATCACTCGCTGCGAGAAATACTCATCCGCCGAGCAACGGACATCTGGTATTTTTTATTGAAATTTTGTTCGCTCGCGCAAGAAATGGCGCAATTCCTTCAAGAGCGTAATCGGCGTGGAGAGCGTAATGGTCGAATGCCCGCCCGTGCGGTCAATGAGCGGCACTGGTATTTCCGTGTACTTCACCTTGCGCTGCGTAAGCCAGTACAGCGTTTCTGCGTCAATAAACCAGCCATTGGAAATAAGCGGGAGCGATTGAATCACCTCGCGCTTAAACACTTTGAATGCCGAATTAACGTGCCGGACGCGCAAACTGAGCAGCGTTTTTACCAAATTGTTATACACCACCGACTGCACCTTGCGGAAGAGGCTTTTGCGTGTATCTTCCGAGCGGTAACTGAGAACGCAATCGTAGGAAGCGAAGAGTTTTTGTGCTTCCACGATGGATTCAAGCGGGAACGGCGTATCGGCGGTGATGAACCACACCCAATCCTGCGTGGCTTCTTTGTAGCCGCGTTTTAATGCCGAACCAAAGCCATTTCGCGCCCCTTCGTGGATGACGCGCACGGCAGGAAGTTCGTGGGCAAGCTGGTCGCAGACCTCGCTTGTGCCGTCGGTGCTGCCGCTTTCAATGATAATAATTTCATACTGCGAAAAATGCTGCGCAACAAAAGCATTGACGCGGCGAACAGCTTCGCCAAGGAGTTCGCGCTCATTATACACGGGAACAACAACGGATAAGGAAGCGGAAGAAGAAGCGGAATGGTTCATGAAAAATATCGGAGAATAAACAAAGATGAGCGAATGGAGCGATTAACGAATAGAGCGCATATGCTCCAGAAAGCGCGAATGCGGAATGGCAAAATTACCACTAACTTTCTCCCCACGCGCAATATTTTTTGTAACAACTGCGCCAAGCGTGATAAATGCTGCATCTTCAACGTCGAGTTCATTGGAAATAATTGCACCCGGACCAATCCACACATCATTGCCAATGACCGTGCTGCCCAGCACGATTGCCCCAGCCGCAAGCAAACACCGCTCTCCCACACGCGCACAGTGCGCAACGTGTACGCCGTCGGCGCATTTCGTCATATTGCCAATCACAGTATTCCCGCCAAAGATGTGTTTATCCACCATGCAGGAGGCTTGTAGCTCCACATCCGCACCAATGCTTACGCCGCCAGCATGAGCAATTTTCAAAATAGTATCATTCTCGCGCATAAATTGAAAGCCATCGCCACCGATTACCGTGCCAGAGCGAATGATAGAACCCGCACCAATACTGGTGTTCGCGCCAATACGCACAAAATCTTCAATGATGACGTTTTCGCCAATCACCACATTCTGCGCATCAATGCTGGCAAGCGAGCCAATCTTGCAACCCGCACCAATACTGGATTCATTCGGTCGTGTGTAAAAATCTGTTTTTTCGGCGAGATGATTATGCAGCAAGAAAAAGTCGCGTTTTGGAGCGTCGGAAAGGAGAATGCCTTTCCCTGCAGGCAGCACAAAACCTTGCTTTGTGAATGCTTCCAATGTTGCGCGGCTTGTCAGCACGGCAGCAACATTGTCGTGCGCCAAAACCGAGCGCAAATAGCCCACGCCGCCAGCGTAGGTGAGGGTTTCAGGCAAAAGATTTCGCACATCGAAAGTAAGTGCTTGCACGGAGATGTGTGCGTGGGCGTTGTCGGCACAATCAAGTGCGGGAGCGATGTGGGCGATGTCGCGCAACGTAAGCATAGATGCGGTGTTTGGAGAAGTGAAATGGAGGAATGAAATAGAGGAATGAAATTAACAATCACGCTAAAAACAAGGGCAAGCACTTTGCGAATGCTTGCCCTTGCATACCGTCGTTCACAGTGGAAGCAACCGCTTCAACTGCGTAAACATACTTAAATTTTCACCGTCGTGTCGTTCATTCCTTGAATGGTATCAACAATCGCTTTCAAGAATTGTCCGCCAAGCATACCGTCAATAACGCGGTGGTCCACCGTTACCGAGATATAGCTCATAGAGCGCACCACAACAACATCTTCGCCGTCTAATTCTCGCACAACAGGACGCTTTTCAATCGCACCCAAGCCCACAATAGCGCATTGTGGCTGGTTGATAATTGGCGTACCCGTGAGGATATTAAACGTGCCGAAGTTCGTGAGGGTGATTGTACCGCCAGAAATATCATCGGGGCTGAGTTTCTTTGCGCGGGCGCGGGTTGCGAGGTCGTTCACTGAGCGTGCAATGCCCGTGAGGTTCATCACATCAGCATTTTTGATAACAGGGACAATCAAGTTACCATCGGGCAATGCAGTCGCCATGCCGAAGTGTACGCTGCGGTGGCGGATGATTTTCGTGCCTTCCACGCTCACGTTTACCATCGGGCATTTTTTGACAGCCTCGACGATTGCATGAATGAAGAGCGGCGTAAAGGTGAGCTTTTGTCCTTCGCGCTTCTCAAACTCTGCTTTGTAGCGTTCGCGGATGCGCACAAGGTTGGTTACGTCGGCTTCGGCGATAAGTGTTACGTGTGGCGAGGTGTGAACCGATTGCACCATATGGCTTGCAATGCGCTCACGAACACGGTCCATACCGATAATTTCGATGTTCTGACCGTATTTTTTCACAATTTGCTCATCACCCAAAGCAGGTGCAGCACCAACAGGGGCTGGAGGTGCAACAAAGCTCGGTGCTGGCGCAGACGGCGCTGCCACGGGCGTGGCGGGAGCAGCAGCCGCGACGGCGGGTGCTGGCACTGCCACGGGCGTGGTCGCAGCAGCACGCGGCGCAGAACCACGATTCTGTAAATACAACAGCACATCATTTTTTGTAACGCGACCTTCTAAGCCCGTTCCCTGCAAAGCGTCAAGTTCTTGGCTAGAAATATTTTCGACCTTTGCCATTGAGCGCACAAGCGGCGAGTAGAAACGATTTGACGAACCACGTCCAACATCGCTGCCGCCGCCATGAGCGGGTGCGGGTGCTGACGCAGCAACGGGTGCGGGTGCAACGGGCGCAGGTGCGGCAACGGGAACAGCAGCAACAGGCGCGGGCGCAGGTGCGGCAGCTGCAACGCTCGCCGTGGCACCGCCAGAAATCTGCGCAATGACAACGCCCACCTCAACCGTATCACCAACATTGTACAAGACCTTTGCAAGTGTCCCTGCCACTGGCGACGGCACTTCGGTATCTACTTTATCGGTAGAAATTTCGAGAAGAATTTCATCACGTTCTACTTTATCGCCTTCTTTTTTGAGCCAATTCAAGATTTTACCTTCTTGAATAGATTCGCCCATTTTCGGCATCACAACATCCGTTAAGGCACCGCTAGGTGCGGGTGCTGGGGCGGCGGGTGCTGGAGCAGCAGCCACAGGCGCGGGTGCTGGAGCGGCGGGCGCGGGTGCTGGAGCAGCAGCCACAGGCGCGGGTGCTGGAGCGGGTGCTGGAGCGGCGGGTGCCGAGACGCTTGCATTCACATCGGTTTCGAGATAGGCAATTACTGTTCCTACTTCGACGGTATCGCCGACTTGATAAAGCACTTGCGCTACTACGCCCGCATTTGGCGCAGGAACCTCGGTATCTACTTTATCGGTGGAAATTTCAAGAAGGATTTCATCGCGTTCGATGTTGTCTCCGACTTTTTTGAGCCAATTCAAGATTTTACCTTCTTGAATAGATTCGCCCATTTTTGGCATGACGACTTCGACTCTTGCCATATCGTAGTTCTCCAGTTTGATGATTGTGAATGAGAGTAAATGTGTTGTTCTTGGAAAAGGGTTGGACAATAGTATTGGAGCGTCCTATAGCGCAAACAGATTGAGGGTAGCCCTCAGGGAGGTCTGCGGTAGCACTTGTTATACCGTTTTGACTATACTTTGAATACTTTGATTTTAGCAAGGCAGCATGCTGCCTTGTTTCGGAGAATTGAAAGTATTCATTTTACAATCGAAACGGCCTTGTTTCGGAGAATTGAAAGTATTCATTTTACAATCGAAACGGTATTATTCCTCGCGGACTTCCACGCTAATAACGATGAGGTCTTCTTCGACATCCAGCCACCATTCATCGTCGAATTTATCTTGCAACTTGTGGGCATCGCGGGCTTTGAGGCTGGTCTTAATGGTCAGCGACAAGTATTCAAGGTCGTTTTGTTCGTTTTCTTCGTCGGGTTCGGTTTCGTGCCGAAGTTCAATTCCTTGCAAATGTTTGCCGAAAATTTTCACAATATGCTCGTAGGCATCGCTCAAAATCGGGTAGAGATGCGGTTTGTCGCCGATAAATGTCTCGACAATCGGCGCATTGAAAACGGTAAACATTTCTTCTACGTGGGTAATTTCTGGACTCATTTAGACTTCCCCTCTCGGTGAGATGATGAGTGATGTCGTTATTGAAGAGGTCATACAATCTTATTGTTGAGTGGTGGAAAGAGTACCAAGTATGGTATGCTTTTTATTTTTTATCCTGAGGGAACAAATCTAAGAATTTTTTTTGTTGTACAAGCATAGTGAAAAAAAATTGCTGACAAAATCGGTGAAAAGTGTATTTTCATGAAATAAAAAGAGCGTTGAAAAAGCAATGCTTTCAATAGATATGCGACTTTCAAACACCACAGTTTCATTCGTACCATTTCTAACACAATACTATGCAAAACGACATCATTCCCCTGACAGCGACCTCCACGCTGGAGCGAGTGCGCCGAGTGCGCCAGCAAAAGATGGTGCAGCGCGTTATGGATAAAGACACGACCGTAATGGTCGAAGACCCGCTCGAAAACGAGATGGTTTTGAATATGGGTCCGCAGCATCCCGCAACGCATGGCGTGTTGCGAGTTCTTATCAAAGTTGATGGCGAAACTGTTGTCAAGTGTATTCCAGAGCTTGGCTACTTGCATCGCGGCTTTGAGAAGCTGGCAGAAAATATGACCTACCACGAGTTTATCCCGCACACCGACCGCCTGGATTATATTTCGCCAATGTCGAACAACGTTGCCTACGTGATGGCGGTCGAAAAGCTCGCAGGCGTGGAAGTGCCAGAGCGTGGCGAATGGGTGCGTATGCTTATTTGCGAGATGGCTCGTTTGTCCAATCACCTCTTGGCAATGGGCTGTACGGCAATGGACGTGGGCGCATTGACTGTTTTTATGTGGACATTCACCCAGCGCGAAAAAATGTATGATTTGTTTGAAATGCTCTGCGGCGCACGCTTCACGACGAGCTATACGCGCATCGGCGGCATTGCCAACGACCCGCATGATGACGTGCTTTCGGCAATTCGCACGTGGTTGAATGACGAATTTCCAACCATGCTTGCAAAAAGCGAAGCACTCGTGAAGAAAAACCGCATTTTCATTGACCGCATGGCGGGCATTGGCTACGTCTCGCGCGAAAAGGCGATTTCACTGGGTTTGACGGGTCCGTGCTTACGCGCTTCGGGCGTGGAGCTAGACCTCCGCAAGCACAAGCCGTATTTGCAATACGACAAGGTAGATTTCGATATTATTACCGATACCGACGGCGATTGTTGGGCGCGTTTTATGGTGCGTGTCCGCGAGATGCACGAAAGCATGAAAATTCTGCATCAGGTTTTGGACAAGCTCTCTACTCTGCGCGGTCCCGTTATGGCGGACAACCCAAAACACGTCCTTCCGCGTAAAGCTGAGATTTATACGAAAATGGAAGAATTGATTAACGATTTTATGCTGGTCAATTACGGCACAATGCCGCCGAAAGGCGAGGTGTATTCTTCGATTGAAGCTCCCAAAGGCGAACTTGGTTTCTACATCGCCAGCGACGGCTCAGGGCATCCGTGGAAAATGAAAATCCGCTCGCCCTCAACGACGAACTTGCAAGGCTTGAAGTATATGGCGGAAGGCTCAATGATTTCTGACGTTGTTGCTATTATTGGCTCAATCGACCCTGTGATGGGCGAAGCTGATAAATGATGCCGAAATTATTATGCCAAAAGGTCTCACGTTTCTCTTCTTTTGCTGCATTCGCTGAAATGCCTGAAAAGAAGAGCCTCTGAGACCTTTTCGCTGAAAAAATCTTCTCTTCAGTAGCGCAGACACTCTTGTTTGCGCTGCCGAAGTTACTTTTATTTTTTACCTCTTGTCTTACACATTCAGGGAGAATTGTATGCTTAGTCGTGTCGCTGATTCAATGTATTGGATGTGTCGCTATATTGAGCGAGCAGAAAATACGGCGCGTTTTATTGCCGTAAATTTTATTCTTTCGCTCGACGCACCCGACCCGCGCGGCGCACAGTGGATGCCGCTTATTATGGCTTCGGGCGATAATGGTTTGTTCGATGAGAAATATGAAAAAATTGCTACGCGCGAGAACGTGATAAACTTTCTCATGTTCGACACGGATAATCCTAATTCTATTCTTTCGTGCCTTACCTTCGCGCGTGAGAATGCGCGTTCTATTCGGGAAATTATTTCCTCAGAAATGTGGGAACAGGTGAATAAGTTTTATCTGCTTGTCCGCGACCTGAGCATTGAAGCAAAGCGCGATATTGCGACGATTACGAATCAGTTCGAGGTTTTTACGCAAATGAAACAGGCATCGCATTTGTTCGAGGGAATTATGGCGGCAACGATGTCGCACAACGAAGCGTGGCACTTTGGGCGATTGGGACGTTTTCTTGAACGTGCCGACAAAAGCTCGCGTATTTTGGATGTGAAGTATTTCATTTTGCTGCCTGATGTGGATGATGTTGGCTCGTCGCTGGATAATATCCAATGGGCAGCTGTATTGAAGTCCACAAGTGGCTTGGAAATGTATCGCAAGCGTTTTCATCGCTTCGACCCCAAAATGATTGCTGATTTCCTGCTTTTAGACACCGAATTTCCGCGCTCTATCCGCTATGCCGTGACACTTTCGCAGCGTTCCTTGTCGTCTATTACGGGCAATCCGATTGGGCGCTTCGATACTGTGCCAGAGAAAATGGTCGGCAAACTCGCATCAGAACTTGAGTTTACGGATATTGAAGACATTTTCAATCAAGGCTTGCACGAGTTTTTGGATGATTTGCAAATTAAAATCAATGATATTGGGAATAATGTGATGGAGACATTTTTTGCATTACGTCCTGTGGAAGAGCTGGTGTAGATTCCGAGAAAGCTGCGCCAGCTACAGCACATCAATACAAGATTCATAGCGAGGGTCTTACCTCTTGGTAAGGCTCTTATTTTTTGTGTATAATGGGCTTTTGCGCAGAAATGCTATAAAAAAACAATGGGCAGAATCTATAGTTGCCTATAAATCCAGCCCATTGGGGTCTCCTATGCGATCTCGTTTTGTCTCCCCTACGAGATATGTCCTTGGTGTAGGGAGCTTGAACGTAGTGGATGCTTGCCTCATCGGAGGCTGCCAAAACCACTCGTATTGTTCGTTGTATTCTCCGTAATGAACATTTTCGTAGAAAGCATCTGCATCAAAAGCAATGCTCTTTATATTATTTTTACATCACTCCCAAATATACGAATTTTATACTATTCGTCAAATAATTACGAAAAAAAAATACTCATTTTGAAAACTTTTTTGAAAATGACGACACATCATTTATTCTAAGTACAGTTATATCAACAGCAAACGTACCTTATTCAAAAACAGGTGCTTCTGTCGGCAAAAGAATCTGCACTGTTGTGCCAAGCGTACTATCGCTTTGAACGTTGAGCTTACCGCGATAAAGCTGTGTGATTTTTTTTACCAATGCCAAACCCAAACCCACTCCTTGCTGCTCATACTGTTGGCGGTCAAACTGCGTGAATGCTTCAATGTTCCGAATTTGGGTGCGCGAAATGCCGCGCCCTTTGTCGTGCAAAGCAATTGAATACCATTTATCTCGTGTTTTTGAGAGAATGAGCTTTATCGGCGTTCCTGGCTGAGAGAATTTTATTGCATTGGCTAAAAGCTCGCGAACAACTAAATCCAGATAATACGGCTTAATCGGCACAATAGCCTCGCCTAAGCTATCTTCCATCGTAAAATCCTGTGTGCGCTCGTAACGGCTGAGTTCCTCATACACAAATTCATGCAATACCTCGTGGGGATTGGATGTCAGTTGTTTGTAGAGTTTCTTGTGTTCGGCAGGATTCGATTCAATCAATGTTAATTGCGCATAGTGATTGAATTGCTCAATAAGACGATATAAGCGGCGCACAGACGTATCAATCATTTCGCTACAAAACATGACCTCTTCGACGTTGAGCGGGTCGAGATTACGTTTAATAAGGTCAGAGCAGCCCATAATTGCCGTCATTGGCGTACGAAGCTCATGTGGCATTGCATACGCAAGATTTTCCGTGAGCTGTTTGATTTTATCATTCACTGCCGTCTGCATCAAAGAGTGCTTGTGTAAGCGGGTCTTGATAGTGGTAATCAGCGTTGTGGGTGTGAATGGTTTTGGAATATAGTCATCCGCACCAAGATTCATAGCAAAGCGAATATCATCGAAATCAGTCTTTGCCGACATGAACAAAAATGGGATAATCGCAGTTTTGGGGTCTTTGCGTAATTCATTAAAAAGTCCGTAGCCATCCATGCCGTCCATCATAATATCAGAAATGATAATATCTGGAAGAAATTGCTTGGCAAGCTCGGTTGCTTCTAAGCCGTTCACCGCCGATATGACGTTGAAGCTATTAAAGCGAAGGCTCTCAACAATACTTTGCAGCACGATAGGACTATCTTCAACAACGAGAACTGTTTCCATATGTTTGTGGTCTATTTGCCCAAATTGTGAATGCGTGTAACCGAAAAGAATCGGCGAGGAAGGAGCGTCAAAACGAGGTGAAACCAGTATCATAGCAATACCATAGTAATAAATTTTTGGTCGAATACAACACGATAACGAATAACCTATGGGCAGTGTTCTTTTTTCTTTTTTTAATTCAAGTCTGACGCTGGCTCAAAATAACACAATGCACCGTAATTATGCAAGAATTTATCGTGAAATACAAGCGCCATACAACAAATTTTACGTTCAAGCACTCCGCGGAGCTTGTGGCAAAGCGCACAACGATGCGGTAATGCGAGAAACGTTGCCAGCTGTATCTGAGAGAAAACTACATACCCAGCAAAAACCTTGATACGCGCCATTTGCTGTAACAAGGGCAAAATTATGTGTAACAACAGAAGAACCGACGAGAGTACTGCGTTTTTTCATCGCATTGTGCAGCTCTTGCGAGAACGTATGTTTATCTGCTTCGGATAAAAGCTCGTTCCACAGCTCCATAACGTGGATTGCTTCATCGGTGCGCTGCATTGCTTGAGCGAGGCTGCGTTGAGAGGCAATATTATTCATGGAAATTGACCATCTGTCGTTTGTGGGTGTCGTTGCTGTGTAGTGAAAACCATCTAATTGCGTATTTTTACCTCTGTGCTGCACACGAATAACGACCATTCCAAGTGCTTTTTGAGCAGTATTGTGGAACGTTGAACGCGACGTATATGCTTGAAGCGGCATGACGTGATGTAGTTGAGAAGGAGCGGGATTCATAACGGTAATGATATGAAAATAAAAACTTTGAACATCAAAACCGTCTCTCTTGTACGATGTTCTTATGATGTGCATTGTCATAAATTCTGTGCCAGAATATAAACTAACGATTTTTGCTCATAAAAAACATTTTTCTCAAGAACACTCTCATTTAGCTTCTCTCATAAACGAAATGAATGATGATGAGAGAGAGAGAGAGTGAGAGTTCTTTGCGATATGCTGCAAGCAAGCCTCCTCAACTATCAAGCATCCTAAACTATACTCGCTATACTCGCTTATGCAATACTTCATCAAGCATTCATTTCGGAATATCCTACAAATTTTTCTTCGACGCACCCTGATTATATGCGCTCTTGTGCTTGTTGTTCTGTGCGGTATTCTTGCAATATGCTTTCTTGTGCCTGTGCCGCCGAAAGCAAGTATTGACCCTGTCTCTACGGCAAACAGCACGACCATGCCCGCCGATACGGTGTACGTGTACGTCGCGGAATATCTCTATCACACAGGACTCATCCTCCCTGTGCGCTCTGGCGTACATGATTGGAGCAAAGAGATAGATTGCTTAGAAACAAGTGAATATGCGGAGTTTGGCTGGGGAGATAGCACCTATTTCATGGCAGGAACGGTCAATATACGCATGGCATTGAGCGCACTTTTTGCCTCCCGTGCATCGGTGATGGGCGTTGTCGGCTTGGACGCGCCACCCTTTTACACCCAGCCCACACAAATGCAGCGTCTCAGCCTGAAGCCCTCTGAATATGCGGCTTGTGTCGCATATCTACGGTCGTGCTTTGTATGGAAACCCAACGGAGAAAATAAAGGTGCAGAGCGCATACAACAAGGTTTTTGGGGAAATCGCTCCGCATTCTATCAAGCAAATCCCGCCAGCGTTGGGCGGTATAGCTTCGTAAATAACTGCAATGTATGGTCGGCGCGATGCTTGCGGCACACTGGCAGAACAACACCGCTTTGGGCAGGCATTCCACAGGTATTGCAATGGCACGTGCAGACAAAAAAATAACAAGAAAAATACCCCTAAAACGAAAAATGTCCATTTTGCTTGCAAGACCAATCTATGATTGGAGTTGCGGCAAAATAGACATTTTGTAATATTTTTTTGATGTGGACAACGGCTAAAAGCGAGTATTGAAGAGGTTTGGAGCCTTCTTACCTTTCTACTTTCCTTTCTACTTTATCCATGCTTGGCAAGCAAGAAGATAGCAATCGCGCTATAACCAACAGCAATCACAATGCCATACACCACACTAATTTTTTTGAGAAGAGGCGTAAATTCGCGGTTGTACCAGCCCAACGACTGAAATGCGCTCGACAAGCCATGCGAAAGATGCAAGCCCAGCACCAACGCAGAAACAACGTAGAAAATTGCAAATCCTGGATTTGCCATCACGCTTGCTGTTACGTCGTATTCGCTTGCCCCTGCCACTGGTGTTGGCAAAATATGAAAGCGAATATTCATCAAATGCACCACCAAAAACAAGATAAAATAAATACCCGTGAACGCCATTGTGGATGACCCCAACGACGCACCACCAGAGCTTTTTTTATTTACATAGCCTTCCGGACGCGCTGCACGATTTTGTGCTGCCAAGACAATTCCCATCACGATATGCGCAATGAAAAGTCCTGCAAGGCTTAGTTCAATCAGGCGAAATGCTGGCAAATTATGCAAAAAATCACCATACGCATTGAACTTTTCTGCGCCTTGAAAGACAAGGAAATTTCCCGTCATATGAGCAAATGCAAAGCCGCATAAAGCCAAGCCCAATACACCCATGACCTGCTTTTTGCCGATAGAAATCTTAAAAAGATTGTTGAGTACACTCACAAAAACCTCCGAAAATTGAAGTAGTGAAGAGAGAATAATTTGCTTGAATTGTCGTTGATGACATCGTGTTGATGACATCGTTACGAACACGTGCAATGGCGTAACCAAAATACATTTTTCATGCTTTCTCTACAAATCTATTTTCCACGCTTGATGACAAGCTCCACGCGGCGGTTTTTCGCTCGCGCATCCTCCATCTGCGAGCGTTCAAGCGGCGATTTTTCTCCGCGCCCGCTCACTAGCATTTGTGCGTGTTCTACGCCGAGCAATTCCAAGAGCGTGGCAACGGCTTCGGCGCGTTGCAAAGAAAGGGCATCGTTTTCTTCATCCGTACCTAAGTCGCAGGTGTGTCCTGTGATAGAAATTTGTGCAGAGCGCGTACTTGCTGCTTCTTCGGCAATCCACGCAAGGACGGCGTTGTATTCTGGCAACACCGTACTTTGCTCTTGCCCAAAGCGCACGGGCGGGAATGTGAGTGTTGATGCGCCAAAGGAGATATTGAGCGTTTTTCGCTCAAAGCGCATATTTGCTTGAGATGCAGTATTTATGCGGCTTTCAAGGCGCGTGTCCAGCACGGTGCGGAAAAGCGGTACATCGCCAAATCCAACGACGTTTGCTTTCAGGTAATAGCGCGTGTCGGCGGGCAGCGCAAGGGCGTATTTGCTTTCTTCGCGGGTGGTTTCGGCAAGCGCGACGAGCGTTTGCACGAGCTTTCCATTTTCCATGCCGACGCGGTACGCCTGCACGAGTATCCGTGCGCTGTGCGGGATGTCGTACTTTTTGACCAAATACGAATCCAGCGAAACATTGCCCGAACACAGCACCGCGCCTGTATGCCGCAGCGAATCTGGCACGGGCGCGTAAAATATGCCTTTTGCGTTGCTGGTATCGGTGGCGGCTTCGTCGCTGGAAAGAAAATATGCCGATGCGCCATCCAACGAAACATCAATCGAACTATCTTCCTCACGAGTATTGATGCTGCTTCCAAGATTTTGCGGCTTCGACCAATTCTGCCACGAATCATCCAAACGCCGCGACACAAATAAATCCGCAACGCCGCTTCCCGCCAAGCCTTCAGAGGAAAAATACAATGTTTTCCCATCGGCGGCGAGATGCGGCGAACCCTCGTAGGCACTTGTGTTTATCACGTTTCCAAGATGTTTCGGCTCCGTCCACACCATTGTCGTATCGCGCTCCGCGCCTTTGCGAAAGGACACGTACAAATCCAAACCACCACGCGCGTCATCACGTTGCAAGGCGAGTAAAAGTGTGCGATTGTCAGGCGCGAGGCGGGCGTAGTATTTTTTTGCGCGATTGTAAAAATTTTCAATGCGAATCGGGCGCGGAAATTGCCATAAACCCTTGTGTTGATGCGTCATTGAGAAGCCTTCGGTTTTTACGGGCAATTCCCTATCGTACACGCCATAGACCAGCGCGGTGCGGTCGTCGGGGGAAATTGAGCAAAAAACATCGCTGCCCATCGTGTTCAAGGGCGCACCAATGCTTGTTGGTTTCGACCACGCGCCGCTAGGAAGTTTATCAGAAAACCAGATTTCATCATAATCACTCGTCCTTCCGCTATTTTCGGGATGATGCTTGCGGTCGAAGTAGAGCCGTTTTCCGTCGGAGGTGAGCAGGGGCAAAATTGTTGGCTGATGCTTGGAGATTTCGTCGGGAAGCATTGTTTTATGAGGTGTTTGGGCGAAAATCTCTGTATAAAAAAGTAGGAGAAAAATACCAACAGTGGCACAGACATTCTTGTCTGTGAGCATTGGTGCAAGTTTCAGATGACCACAGACAAGAAGTCTCAAGCCACGAAAGGAAAGGATACGTTTATCAAAAAAAACAGATTTCATCAATGGTTCAGAGCTTTGGAACGGGCAAAAATTAAGTGGATAAACTTTTTTGACTTCAGTGGCACAGACATTCTTGTCTGTGAGTGTTAGTGCGGGTTTCAGGCGACAAACACAGACAAGAATGTCTGTGCCACTACTGACTTTAACCGCTTATTTTTTTTACCATTCCTTTGTCAATAATTCCCCCGCCAATCACATCGTCGCCGTCGTAGATGACGATGGATTGTCCGGGCGTAATAGCGCGTTGCGCTTCGTGGAAGCGAACAGTAATCGTGCCGTCTGCATGGCTTTGCACGAAGGCTGGCGACCCTTTATCTTTGTAACGAATTTTCACAACGCAATCACGTCCGTCGTCCAGATGCGCAAGTTTCATCATGTTCGCCGAATGAGCAATCAAGCCATCTTCAAGCAAATCTGCGTCGCGCCCGACAACGACCGTGTTCGTCTCGGCAAGCACGTTGAGAACAAAAAGCGGCTCCGAATGCGACACGCCAAGCCCTTTGCGCTGCCCGACTGTATAGTGCGCAAAACCTTGATGTTCGCCAATAACTTCGCCATCCAGCACGAGCTTTCCGCCTGCCATTTTATTGTCAAAATCCTTGACATTATCGCGCAAAAAGCGTTTGTAATTGTTGTCGGCGACAAAGCAAATCTCGTAAGATTCAGCTTTTGCGGCAATCGGCAAACCAAAACGTTCTGCCGCCCGCCGCGATTCCTCTTTCGTGAAGCCCGCAAGCGGAAAGAGCGTCCGCGACAAGGATTCCTGCGTCAGCCCCCAGAGCGCGTAGGATTGGTCTTTACGCTGGTCGGTGCCGCGAGAAATGTAAAACCGCCCCGTGTCCGCATCCTTGCGGACGTAGGCGTAATGCCCCATTGCGACGTATTCCGCGCCCAGCGAATCCGCTTTGCGCAGCATTTCTTGCCACTTGATGAGGCGATTGCACTTCACGCACGGGTTCGGCGTGTCGCCCGACATATAGCTATCCACGAAGTAATCAATGATATTTTTCTTGAAAACATCGGTGAAATCAACGGTGTAATGCGGGATGCCGAGCTGTAATGCCACACGCCGCGCATCGTTGATGCCGTCGAGCGAGCAGCAGCTCGAATCATTGCCGACGTTCCCGCCAACGTCCTCGTATTTGTAGGTTTTTATCGTAATGCCGATAACTTCGTAGCCTTGCTCAACAAGCAATGCTGCGGCGACGGAGGAATCTACGCCGCCCGACATTCCGACAAGAACACGTTTTGGATTGCGTTTCATGGAGAAAAAAATGGTTCTTGATTGGATATAGTTGGAAAGAATTCCTACCCAATAGTGGCACAGACATTCTTGTCTGTGAGTATTTGTGAGGTATTCAGATGAAAAACACAGACAGGAATGTCTGTGCCACTATGAAAAAAGTTTTGTCGTGTACAGAAGGTGGTAGTACACAAACACGTTTGCCTGTGCCATTCCTACCGTCCCGCTAAACGCCGCGTACTACCGCCTTTGAGCGAGAAATCATGAGAATTTCCGTGGGATGTTTCCACGCGAAATCGCCCTGCAACGTGCATAATATCTTGCATCATGGCGTAAAGCTGCTCTGCGCCGCGTGCAATCTCGTTAATACTTGAGGAGCTTTCCTCCACCGACGAACTCATTTGGTCAATACTTTTGGCAATTTCCTCGCTTGTGCCAGATTGCTGCTCGCTTGCGAAGGCAACATTTTGAATGAGCGAACCAACATTGCGGGCATTAGAAACAAGACTGCTCAGTGATGTTCCGGCTTGTTCGGCAAGGCGCAATCCGTCTTGAATTTCGGAATTCCCTTTTTCAATGCCACTGACGGCTTGCTCGGTTTCTTGTTGAATCAGACGAATCGTTGTGGCGATTTGTTTTGTGGCTTGTGCCGTGCGCTCGGCAAGTTTGCGTACTTCATCAGCAACAACCGCAAAGCCGCGTCCTTGCTCGCCTGCACGGGCGGCTTCGATGGCGGCATTGAGCGCGAGAAGGTTGGTTTGGTCGGCAATTTCTTCAATCACTTGCACAATTTCGCCAATTTCTGCACTCGAATTGCCTAGACGCTGCACAATCACGGCAGCATCCTCGACTACCCGCGCAATATCTCGTATTTTAGTAATTGCTTGCGTCATCACGGTCTCGCCACCAGAAGCCTGCGAGCCGCTCTGCGCCGCTATTGAAGCCGCTTGCGATGTTGTCTGCGCATTTTCGGTAACCGTGCGAGCCATTTCTTCTGCTGAGGAAGCGATTTGCACCGTCTGCGCCGCTTGTTCTTGCGCTGTCGAAGCCATTTGCCCCGCCGCCTCGCTAATATGCGCTGCTTCGTTCAAGGCTGCTTCGGTTGCCGATACCACCTGCCCCACAAGCTGCCCAATACCTTCGACCGAAGCATTGAAGCCATTGTAAAGACGGGCAATATCGTCCGCGCCTGTTGCGGCGAGACGTACAGTCAGGTCGCCAGATTGAAAACGATTCATTGCCTCCAGCATTTGCTGAACGCTGCTTGCGAGATACTTTCGCTGCTCTTCGGACGCAAGCGTCAGTTGCTGGGCGTGTTTTTGTGCGGCTTCGGCGGCAGTTTTTTCGTGAAGCAAGCGTTTTTGTGCGTGCTGAATCGAAGTAACCATCGTGTTGAACGACGTACCGACCGTGCCAATTTCATCGTGAAAGCGCACCGTTACACGCTTTGCGAAGTCTCCTGCGGTGATTGCTTGCGTTGTTGCACCAAGCTCTGCCACAGGCTGAATGACTTTGCGCATCACAAGAACAAGCGCAAGCACCAGCAACGCACCGATACCGAGAATAAGCCCGAAAATGAGATTTGTGTAGAGAGTTGTTTTTGCTGCCATTGCTGCAACTTCAGCATTGGTGCGGTTTTCAAGCAAAATAAAAAAATCATCAATCGGAGCCATGATTTTGGCTTTGTCGGCGTGGTATTTTGCATCGTGCATGATGCGCTGCGCCATTGCAACCTCCGCAGGACGCTCTGTGCCGTCGGGCAGCATTTGCTTGACGTATTTGCCCGTACCGTCGTCGTAGAGGGCTTTCATCGCATTCATCGCAATCGTTTCGGTTGTAACGAGCGCGTCGGAATTTGCTTGTGCTTCTTTCAACTTACCGAACTCTTCTTCGGTAAAACCAATATTTTTCATCATTTCTTGCAGTGGAATTGTCTGACTGCTTGTTTCGCGGGGACGTTTTTCGCTCTCAACCACTACCAAATCCCAGTAAATACGCCCTTGATAGTTCTGCGGACGCGGCTTTTTGCCATTACGAATGTCCAAAATTTCCCAGTACCAATCTTCGTATTTAGAATTTCCGCTCATCACGTACGCACGGGCGAGGCGTGTGAGGTCGTCAGAACTTTGGCGGAGTTCGTCGGCAAGACGAAAGGATTCATAGCGGGCAAATTCTTTGCGAGAAAGCTCTGCTTGTGAAGTCCGCAGCATGGAAACGCAAACAACCAATGCCAGCGCAAGAGCGATAAATGCTGCTCCAAGAAGGATAAATGTTTGACGGATGCTCATAGTGAAATTCTCCCAAACTTCAAAAAAAGGTTAGAAAAGAATTTGTGTTTGGAGGCGCACACGATTTGCCGAAGCCGCCGCACCCGTGAAATTATTGGAAATGAGCGAGTAATCAAGCTGAATTTTCGCACCATGCGCTGCAAGATAATAATTCAAACCAGCAGTAATCTCTGTTTCCGTGCCGCGCAAACGAAACGCATCCGCGCTTGGAAACGCAAAACTAACGCTCGAATACCGCGCACCAAGTTCAAGCTGCGGCACGAGATAGAATCCCGCTTGCACATAAAAACCATTGTCCGTCCACGACACAGCACCCGACGTGTTATTGCGCAGATGATACGCGCCCTGCACCGACAAGCCACCCGCCCGAAACCCCGCATCAGCAGTGATGTTCAGTGTGCGGTCGCCCGCAAGAGTGCGTTGGAATCCAGAACGCGATGCCACAGGATTGCTGGCAATGGCAGCACCGATGGAGAGTTGCGGTGCGCCTGTAAAGTTCGGAACGGATTCCATATAGCCGTAGCCGCCGCCCAAAATCGGCACTTCCACACGCGCCAGCCAGCCAATATCGCCCGACACATTCACCTGCGACGGACCGCCATCAAGCGCACGGACACTATTCATCAGCATAAGGTGATAGTGCGCAAAACCCAGCGAGCCGCTTACTTCCACGCCAAGCGTCCGTTGTAAATTGAAAGCATAATCGGCATTAGAAAGGTCGGTAAAGAGCAGATTGCCCGGATGCGTGTAGAATTGCCGCGAGTAGGGCAAAATCATACGTCCCATGCGAATCGTGAGCGCGGGCGACACCGTGTAGGCAAGCCACCAATCCAGCATGGTAACGAAGTTTGTATTGCCAAAGGTCGAGCCTTCATATTGGAAAAAATAACGAATGTTAGGGTCGAACACATTGCCAGAAAGCGCGAAACGACCGAGCGCGAGGTCGAAATTATTCGATGCAGCGAGATTCGACGTAAAACGGGCTTGGATAAAACCATTGGCGGTGAGCGAGAATTTTTTATCAGTGGTGCGAATAAAAAAACCGCCGTCATAGCCTGATTCTACGCCGCTTCCCGATGTTTGAGCCGCAAGCGGTTCTGCGTAAAAAGCACTCCAGCACAGTACGAGCGCGGTATATGCCAAAATACGTGCGTAATAACGTTTCATCAGTTTCTCCCAGATTGAGAAGTGGAAAAATGGTAATGTTATACTGAGAAAGGTTTGTCGCTTCAGATGTAGTTCACCTCAAAGGTGGACTACATCTCAACTCCTTTACTTTCCGATATGCAATTTTTACCCATTTTTAGTATAATAATTATGGTGATAAACCGCTGATAGGAACAACACAAAGAAATCTACAACACTGCACAGTGCTTGAATAGCGTACGAATCTAACCAAAAGAACCGAGATGTTATGCGGCTTGCACGTCGCCATATTCCTGAGGTAATTTCTCAAATAACGCAACAACAAACGGGCAAACAGGAACAAGTTTTCGCTGCTCCAATCGCGCCAATGCTGACGCTTCATTCACAAGACGTTTGCCAACATTTTTTCCGCGCAGTACATCGCTGACAACCGTACTATCAAGCGTTAATGCGCCATCTGCGCGAGTATTGTACACCAGCTTTGCCAGTATTTCCTTGCTTTCGGGGTCTTCGACGAACCACTGTCCGCCGCCGTTTGCGTGTGTTTGGTGTTGGATGATGATTTCCATATGAGCGATGATATTTATGTTGTGAGTTGTGTAGTTAGCAAATGGTAACTCGTGAGGTCATGATTTTTTGTGACGCAGATGAAGATGATTGAACGGATAAAGATGATGAAAGAGAAGAGAATGTCAAGAATGGAGGCACATTTACTTTATCATTTTCATCAATCCAATCATCTTCATCTGCGTCCTCTTTTCATTGCTGAGACCTGACCAATTATAAATGTTTATGAAGCCGTTTAATTGCCAGAAACTCGCGTACAATCTGGAAGGAATGCCAAAAACTAACCGTTGTCCGCTCGTCGTTGAACCATTCTACGGGAATCTCGACAATGCGAAAACCCAGCTTTGATGCGATGTACAGAGCTTCTAAGTCAAACATCCAGCCGTTCAATTGTGCGCGAGAAAAGATTGCCTGCGCCGCCTCGCGCCGAAAGCCCTTGAAGCCGCACTGCGTGTCGGTAATGCCCGCAATGAAAAAGCTCTGAACGACCATATTTACTGCCTTTCCAAGCATTTCGCGGTACTTCGGCTGATGCTTTTTCACAAGGCTTGTATCAATGCCCCGCGAGCCAATGCACACATCCGCGCTCGTGCGTAACTGCTCCAAAAGCCGCGCCGTTTCTTGCACGGGCGTTGAAAAATCGGCATCGGAAAAAATACAAAATTCGCCGCGTGCTTCGAGCATTCCACGCCGCACTGCCGCGCCTTTTCCAGCGTTCTGAGGCTGCTCCACTAAACGCACCGCCGACCATTGGTGTTCCCACGTGCGCACAATCTCGCTCGTTGCGTCCTTTGAGCCGTCATTGACCACCAAAATTTCCACGTCGTAATTCGCCAAAGCAAAGTATTCACGCGCCTTTGCGAGCGACGCGCCTAAACGTGCCGCTTCATTGTACGCCGGTATGATGAAGGAAAGATGGAGCATTGGGTCATTCGTTCTGTATCATCGTTGAGCATTGATTTTTTCAAGGAAATCTTCTGGAATCGGCATAGAACGTTTGGTTGCAGGGTCAATGCAGACAATCGTTCCTGTGCCGTCTGCTGCGCACGTGGTGGAATCCTTGAGGAACATTCCGCAGTGCATCACGTAGGAAGAATTACCAATTTCTGCAATGCGCGTACCAATCTCCAACATAGCAGGGAAGCGGACTTCACGGCGAAAATTCATAGCGCAATTCACAATAACTTGCAGCGATTTTTTGCCATTGAAAAAATCATGCAAACCCAAATCGGTCATAAATTTTGTCCGCGAAAACTCGAAATAGGTGAAATAGACAACGTTGTTCACGTGTCCGTAGGCATCCAATTCGCCCCAGCGCACTTCGACGGTGGTCCAGTGGTGGAATTGTTCTCGGGTGTAAGTTTCAAGAGGCATATAAATTGAAGAACGATGAAATGATAGAACCTAATAGTGGCACAGACATTCTTGTCTGTGTTTGTCGCTTGAAACTGGCACTAACACTCACAGACAAGAATGTCTGTGCCACTAAATATTTTTTCAAATTTTCTATTTTGTCTTTGCCCATTCCATAGAGGATGAAATCAAACTTAAATCAAGCGTGTTTTTTGCGTGATACGATAGACAACCGACGTTTCATTTTTACGCGGATGCACTTCCACGGGCTGTCCGCCGATTTTTTCCACTGCACGTTGTGAGCGGATATTATTGATGCCGATAGCAAAAACGACGTTCTCGACAAATTGGAAAGCGTGGTCAAGCATCATCCGCTTCATTTCGTGGTTGTAGGTGCCGCCCCAATGCGAGCGCGTGAGGAACGTCCAGCCAATTTCAATTTCGCTCTCGGCTTGGTTGTAGCCGTAATAGCGCGTCGAGCCAACAACTGCGCCTGTTGCGAGGTCTGTTATCAAAAATGCGCCTCCAGATTCAATCGCCGTTTTGAAATAATTTTCCTCAAACACCTCGCGCTTGTAGCGGTCAGATGCTGGATGCTGTTCCCAAATACACGGGTCGGCAGCAGCAGCGTACAATACCTCGAAATCGCTGGTCTGAAGCGGCTTCAGCACAAGCAATTTGCCCGTGAGTATGGGTTGGAGTTGGAACGGCATACGGTGTTAATTTGGTATACTAAAAAGGGTTTGCTGCTTCAGATGTAGTCCACCTCAAAGGTGGACTACATCTCATTTCCTTCATTTTTTAATATGCAATTCTTACGCACTTTTAGTATAGAAATGAGTGCGCTTCAAGCGCAAATACACAACAGAACAGCAATTTAATGAATTTTTTTATGAATGTTGTGTAAGATTTATGCACCACGACAAACCATGCGGCAATGAAACTTTTTGCGTATCTTTGCGTATCAAAGAGAAAGAAGCACACAATTTGTGAAGTTTTTTGAAAATGGTATTGAGTTCTTCGCACAGTTGTTGCCTCAATCCGCGTCATTCCTTACTCCATCTCATTCTTTACCGCCATGTTTCGCTCATTTGCTTCTCGCCCCGCATTTGCGTCAGCTTTTGTGCTTGCGTTTCTGACAGCAGGAATACAGCTTCTTGCCGTACAAGCCGCATATAGTCTTGGTGGTTTGCTTCTTCCTTTGCCTGTCAAATTCGCATCGGTGCTGCATAGTCGGGCTGATGTCGCAACGATTTCGCGCATCGTTCTGGAGAATGGCGATGTCGTTGAAACCCGCTCTGTGTCTGGTGCGCAGGCGATTACAGCGATTGATGTTTCCGGTGGCGGGATTGTTGTAGAAGTAACGTGCCAACAGGAATCTGGCGTACAAGTCATCGGCGATCCCGATGCGGTGCGCTCCATCGAAACCGATATTGACGACGGACAGTTGCAAATTAGCGGCTCGTCGTGGCACTCTGGCAAGCGCGGCGTGATTGTGAAAGTGGGCGTTGGCACACTCGATAATATCCAAATCTCTGGCGCGAATACCGTGAAAGTGGTGCGATTACTGGCAAATCATCTTGATATTGAAATGTCGGGCGCGTGTATGCTGGATATTTCTGGCAAAGCAAAAAAGCTCACCATCGAAGCCTCTGGCGCGTGTATTGTGAATGCAAAAGATTTAATTGCAGAAAAAATTGTTGTGGAAGCGGACGGCGCATCAAAAATTATCGTCAATGCCGAAAAGCAGCTATGCGCCTCGGTTTCGGGCGTGTCGAAAGTTGTCTATTATGGCGAACCAAAGAACGTAAACAAGGATGTATGCGGCATGGGGCGCGTTGTGCAGCAAACCAGTAAATAATCAAACGCTTACGTTCTATGAAAAGCCCACAGGAAATCCGCACCATTGGCGATGCACGTTTGCGAGAAGCTGAGATGTTATTAGCAAAAAGCGAATGCGATGGCGCATTTTATCTGGCTGGATATGCCGTTGAATTGTACTTCAAAGCGAAGATTTGCGAGCTGTTGCGCCTCGACGACTTCTACGCAAAATACGCGCCGAACAGCGTCCTTTCTAAAGCCTACATGACGCATAATCTTGATGGTTTGCTCTTGCTCTCTGGTTTATTAGGAATGGTAAAAAAATAAGTGGTTCAAGTCAGTAGTGGCACAGACATTCTTGTCTGTGGTCGTCGCCTGAAGCCCGCACCAACACGCACAGACAGG
>RDXM01000164.1 GCA_004292595.1 Candidatus Kapaibacterium sp.
AAATATACGGTGAAAGGAGCATAGAACCAAGGATTGAAGCAAATAGCACAAAATAACGAATGGAATTACACAGTTTTATCAAAATAACTCGTAACAACATCCTTTCCGCAATCCCGCATTTTTCCTCAGAGAGTGCTACTGCCGAAATAACGGATTTTGCTGGCGCATATACTGAATATCCTTCAACTGCGCCACTTTCATGCCAATCCGAAACATAAATGCCTGCGATTGTCCGATAGGATTCCACGTGAGGCTCATTGCCCAGCAGTCCGATAAATCCTTGCTCAGTGTGATTGTCGGCGCGTTAAACTGCCGCGAAACCGCATCAAAGCTGAAGTTGGTGGAAAGATTCCATGTCCGCTCGAATGTCGCACTAAAACCAGCCGAAAGAAATGCAGTTATCGTTGCGGGCAGATTTGGTGCCGCTGGTGGAGCATAATTGAAGGCAGCATTGTAATTGGAATTCCACGTAAAATCAAGCGGGCGATACCCGGGAGAGTTTTCGCCGAACCAGTCAAGTTGCTGATAGGTATTGTCCATGCGCTGCTGAAAGCGTGCGCCGAGCGCGAGGTCTTCTTTGCTGGGTCCGCCGGTGCGAGCAGTGGTATCGGCATTGGGATTGTTTAGTGTTGTGCTTCCTGGCACATTCCCTGCGGCATTCCCAAACGATGTGCCATTGCTGCCTGCGCTGAAACCCAGCGTAAAACCTATGTTCGTGAGCCGTGCAAGTCCTTCGCCTTTTGAAAGCAGCAAGGTATCAACGCGCCGAAAAACCTGAACGCCATTGAGCGTGTCGGCAACACGTTTATACATATCGAAGCCCGCACTGCCCGAAAATTGCAGCCCGCCCAAATTATTGCTAAAGCTCATGCCTATCGGACTCCACTTAAACGTACTTGCGGCAAAATTGACACTACCACTCAGATTCACCGACATAAGCTGGATTGTTTTTTCCGATGTATCGCTTTCGGCAATTTTCGCTTCAAAATTATTGTCCAAACTCCAGCGCAAGCCAGCAGTAATGCCGGGATTGCGCACCGAGCCGCCATCTCTAGCAAAACGCGAATAGTTGATAGTATCGCCGTTTTTATCGCGGTATATTTTGCCCGTCGAATCCAGAACCTGAGCAACCATGCCGAGTTCAGGCGCGGAAAAATTTGGCTGATAATTCACACCAATCGAAGGACTGAGCGTGTGCCGAAGCGAGTTCAGCCCCAAAATACGCGGGTTCAGAATGCCGTAGAGCCGTGTACTGACGTTCACGCTGAAGTCCGCCGTGTAATCGCGGAAAAAGCCATTTTGCACCGAATCTTTGGTAACATTTGCATTTGTTACTGCCAAGCTGCGCCGCTCGAAAATGCGTTGAAAAAACCACGTTTCGCTGTACGAAACATTCGGCTGCACCGTGAAATAGCCCAAGCGCGGCGAAATGTTGATAGACGGCGAATGCACAACCCGCGCCGTAAAGGGCTGCTTGGTGGAAAGACGGCGCAAACGCTCTACGCTGTTTTCATTGGGGATAGAATCGGGAATAGTCTCAAAACCCGCATTGGCACTCACGCTGTAATTGAAAAACACATCGGAAATCCACGAATCGCGTGGCACAAGGCTTTTGAACGGATACCACTGCGGAAAACCTGTTTGCGCAATAAGGGTTTGGCTTATTTCCTGCGTGGCGAGGTTCTGAATGCGAGAATAGGTGAGGCTCAGAGGAGAATTGTTGTCGAAGCGGTGATTGAGCGTAAAGTTAGAATTGACCGTTTGTTGCACCCGCGTCCGAATATCGAACTGCGTTTGGCGATTGAAGCCGGGCGAGCTAAAATCCAGATTGCCTCGGATGCTGGTAAAAGGCGTAAAATCTTGCCGATGATTCAAGGAAAAACGCCATGTGTCGGTAAAGCCTTCGGTCGGCGCATTGCGGATGCTACCGTAGTTGAAATCTATATTGCCTGTCAAGCGTTGTCCGAAGTTATACGTTCCTTGCAAACGCCCAACGATGCCGCCTTTGGTAAAAACTTGCGCCGTTACTTTTGCTTCTAAATTGTCATTGATAGCAAAATAATAGCCGATGTTGTCGAACATAATACCGCGTCCCGACACCGAGCCAATCGGGCTAGCGATATTCACTTGCGGAATCAAAACGCCCGAGCGCCGCCCCGATTTGCCGCCCAATTCCAGAAACACACCAAACGGCACAGCGAGCAAGGGAATGTCCTCGATGTAGAAAATAAGCGGGTCGGCGAAGACTTTATCTTGTGTGATGAGCTTCATGCGCGGTGACTTGATGTAAAAGTGCGGATGCGCTTCTCTGCACGTGGTGTAGCAGCCTTCTTTCAGGTAAAAAGTATTATCCGAGACTTTTTTAATGCGCTCGCCAAAGACAAAACCGTCATTCATTTTCGTTTCGGCAAGAGCAATCGTGCCGCGTTGAGTGCGGAAATTGTACGTGAGCGACGCGCCGTAGTAGCTTTCTTTTCCATCGCTAAATTTCGGCACACCATACACACGACCCAAGGAATCACGCGCTGTCTGAGCCTGCATATAGCCTTTGCCAAAATATACATCAATCACTTCCGCCGATAAGGTTTGTTGCCTGTTTTTCACGGACGCATTGCCGCGCAAGCGCAAATGCTTGTCGCGCACGAAATAGCGCATGGAATCTTGCGCCGCAAAGACAATGACCGTATCTATGCCGCTTTTCGAGGTACTCAGGGAATCCGCGCGAGATGCGTCTCTGCCGTCATTGGTGCGAATATTAAGCGATGTGCGCGGTGCGAGTGTGCTGGAACTGCTCACGGTTGCTTGCGTTGGGAACACTGTTTGCGTGGCACTGCTCACGCTTGGTGAAGTTCGAGAAAGCGGTTTCGTTGCTGATTTTTTCTTTGATGCGGGCGATTGCTGTGCTGATGATTGCTGTGCCGAAGCAGTTGGCGGAAAAAAAAGAAACAAACAAAGCACAATCAAGAGTGCAGAAAACACCTTTGCAAGCAAACCGCTCAAAGGCGCGTAAAATCTTGCTTGTCGTGTTCTTTTTGCAAGGAACATAATCGGATATGAATAGAGGAATTTCATCACTTCAAATATAGCAAAAATTGAGTTCTGAGGAAGGAAGAATTACAAAATTGTTTGCAGAATCTCAGTAAATGCGCTATCTTTCAGGGTGTTCAGGGAATAATCGGCAGTTGTATCGCGTTGCTTTTCCCTTCTGTTTTTTCTTTCTTTAGTTTTCTTCTTTCCTTCATGCTTTTTGAGAGGTTTGTGTATGCTCCCATCCCAACGCAGTTTGTCCAATTCATTTTACGCGCTCTTGAGTCTGCCCGCAACCGCAATGGGCTTCGCGCTGTGCGTCCAAATTTCCGCGCTTTCGTGGATTATGAGTACGAAATACCATTTGAACATTGAGGAAGTAGGCTTTGTGTGGGCTTCTGGTCCAATAGCGGGCATCTTGGGACAAGTAATCATCGGGCTTGTGAGCGATGGTGCGTGGTTTTGGGGTGGTCGTCGTCGTCCGTTTATTCTCATTGGTGGCGTGTTAGCTGCGCTCATGCTGCTTGCTATGCCGAATGTTGATGTTATCGCTGGTGCGCTCGGTACGAGCAATTTGCTGTGGATTGGTATTTTCGTGGCGTTGGTGCTGGATTTATCTATCAACGTTAGCTTTAATCCCACGCGCAGCATCATTGCCGATGTAACGCCCGAAGGCGCGACCCGCATCAAAGGCTATACGTGGATGCAAACAATTTCGGGAATGTTTGGTGTGGTTGCGTATTTGATTGGCGCGTTTTTGGGCAATTACACGCTGATTTACGTTGGTGTGGGATTGGTGCTACTTTTTTCTATTCTGCCAACACTTTTTATTGCCGAACCGCGCGAACTCGCTGCGGCAAATACCAGCAGCAACACTGCGTCGGAAAATGCTGTTGGCAAGACTGATTTACCGCAGTTTTTGCGGATTTGTTTTGCTCATGCGTTTTCGTGGCTGGGCGTTCAAACGATGTTCGTGTATATGTTTGCGTTTGCCAAGCAAATGATGCCTGAAGGCACAAGCGATGAAGGGATTGGGCAGGTGATTTCGATTGCTTTTGCGGTGCTCAATACGGTCGGTTTTGTGCTGCCAGTTGCCGTTTTAGAGCCGATTGCGCAGCGTGTGGGGCGTGTGCGGACGCACTTGCTCTCGCTTGCGGTGATGTCGCTTGGATATTTTGGTTTGGTGGCATTTGGCAAAAGTCCAGCAAGCGTGTATGGTTTGATGCTGGTTGTGGGCATTGGCTGGGCGGCAGTAGTGAGCTTGCCGTTTGCGATTATGACCGAAAAAGTTGATAAAAACCGCATGGGACTTTTTATGGGTATTTTCAATTTATCGGTGGTGCTTCCGCAGCTCATTGCCAGCCTTTTTATAGGAAAATTCATTCAAGCGGCGGCTGATAAATCCGTCATTTTCACGATTGCAGGCGCGTCGCTGGCGGTCTCGGCGGTGTTGTGGCTCTTGGTGAAGGAAATCAAAGGCGAATCTGCGGGACCGGCTATGCCAAGCGGCGGCGGGCATTAGAAACGATTCAAAAATGTGCAGTAAAAGATAATTGTGATGCTAATAAAAATGATTAAGGAACACTCGAAAAATAAATACCAACCTCCGTCGGTATAACAGACAGGATTGTGCGACAGTCCTAAAGAAGAAAATCTGCTACACAGCCCGTAAAATCTCGGCTGCGCGTTCCAGCGTTTCATCAGTTTTTGCAAAGCAAAAGCGAATAACGTGGTGGTCGGTCGCATCGGCGTAGAACGCGGACACGGGAATAGTCGCCACGCCGCGCTCGCGCGTGAGCCATTGCGCAAATTCGCCATCGGGCATGGTAGAAATGGCATCGTAGGTAGCGCATTGAAAATACGAGCCTTCCGAGCGCAAAAGCTGAAAACGCGAGCCTTCCATGAGGCGTTGAAAGGTGTTGCGTTTTTGCTCGTAAAATGCGGGCAATTCCTTGTAATTCTGCGGTGTTTGGAGCATTTCCGCAAATGCAACCTGCGCTGGCGTGAATCCTGCAAAATTCATAAACTGATACACCTTGCGAAACTCCTTCGTCAATGCCGCCGGAGCCACGCAGTAGCCTGTTTTCCAGCCCGTTACGTGAAACGTTTTCCCAAACGACGAAATAACCATGCTCCGCTCCGCAAGTTCTGGTGTGCGCAGAACGCTTTCATGCTGCTTTCCATCGAAAATAATGTGTTCATAGACTTCATCGCTCAAAATAATGCAGTTGGAATCCCGTGTGAGTACGGCAAGTTCCGACATATCCTGCGCCGACCACACGCTGCCAGTGGGATTATGCGGCGTGTTCAAGACCAAAAGCCGTGTGCGCGGCGTGAATGCTTGACGAATAGCTTCCCAATCCACCGCATAGTTGGGAAATTTCAGGGGAATACGACGCACCGCCGCACCGCAGAGTTCCAGCGTCGGCAAGTACGAATCATAACACGGCTCAAGCACAATCACTTCATCGCCCTTGTGGACAATCGCCATCATTGCCGCAAAGAGAGCAGCCGTGCCGCCTGGCGTGATAGTGATTTCGTCGGCAGCATGAACATTTGCGCCATAATCGGCAGCAATTTTCACCGCAATTCTCTCCCGAAGCAGCATCAAACCTGCCATGGGAGCGTATTGGTTTTGTCCGCGCTGCATTGCTTCGTGCGCAAACTCTATGAGCTTGGGCGATGGCAAAAAATTCGGAAAACCCTGCGCAAGGTTGATTGCATCATGCTTTGCGGCAAGTTCCGACATGACGGTGAAAATGGTTGTTTGGGCGTTGGGGAGCTTGGAATGAAGAGGAAGCATAGAAAGAATGAGGTGTAATGCGGCTTTGAGGTGGTGATGGTTTGTGAGATTTCTTTCCCGTGAAACCCGTACTACCGCGAAGAAGCGGTAGCACGGGGAGGAGTGAGGTGAGTCTGTACGGCGAACTTCATCGTCCATTGACAATGTAATCCATTGCCCGCTCCAGAATGGCATCGCGGGTGCGGTCGGCGAGGTTCATCGTGACGCGGATATCGACGGGAACACCGCCTTCAAAATTGTATCCAACCTCCGCATCAACGTCGTGGTTTGCGTTCGGAGCCGCCGCCAATGCTTGTGCGCGGGTGATTCGTCCAGCAGGAACAAATGTTTTTGTGCCAGAGAAGCGGTATGTCCAGCCATTGGGAAGCTGGAAGTCAATCGGCAAGCCGCTTCCGCCGCCGGTGTGGTCGCCGATGAGACGCACGTGCGCAAACTCTGGTGCTTTCAGCATAGCGGGAAAAAAGGATGCTGCGCTGTAGGAATTGCGATTGGTCAGCACTGCGACGCGTTTGTCGTTAAAGGAAGGCTGCGCGGTTGTTAAAATCAGGCTTTGTGGCGGATTGTAATCCTTCGCGCCAGGACCATTTTTCGTCATTTCCGTCAGTACCGTGCAGCGTTCTGTGGCAAGGTGCGAAGCGAGGAAATTACAGTTGCTAATCGCGCCACCGCCGTTGTTGCGAATATCCAGAATCATCCCCGCAACATTTTCCCTGCGAAAGCGATTTATCACAAAACCCCACGACGCGCTATCAAGCGGCGAGAGAAAACTCGCGTATCGGATATAGCCAAATTTTCTGCCACCACGCTCAACAATAGCATTTACGAGGCTTCCCGTGTATAGTTCTTGATTTTTCAGATACACACGATTCAAAATATCGGAATCGTAATTGAGCGAATCGTTGAAAAAAGGACGTGCGCGGGACAAATTAAACTTGCTCACAAGATTCGTGTGGTCGTCTTGCAATTCATTCAGCATTGCCGCCAGAACGTTGAATAATGCTTCGTTGTCGGCGGCTTGAATGGCACGATTACGGTATTTTTCGCGCATTGCATTCCAATCAATGCGCTTAAATTCAAAAAACGTGTATTTAGTGCGGGCGGTTTCCCACATCGAATCAAAAACGGCAGCATTATCTTTCGAGGACGGTGGCGCGTCCATCAAAATTTGCTCGCAGGAGACGAGCAATAAGACCAACATCAACGCGAGTATTGATGCGGTACGTACAGCGACAAGACGAGTGATTTTTTGCATAACAGTACAAGAAAATATCAAAAGGAAAAGTGGTGAGTATAAGAATTAGAATTTGAACAGAAATGCCACCGAAATCGCGTGGCGTGCGCTTTGCACCTTGTTGAAATGGGTGTAGGAATAAAAATTCCAATCGTAGTTCAGAGCGAGGAAATTGCCGCTTCCCAGCATAAATTCGAGGCTGTTGCGGAAATCAAGAATGGGAAAAGCAGCAATCGAAACGCCGCGCACTTCGCTCAAAATACCAAGTGGATTCGAGATTGCCGTTGCGGGATAGCGCACGGTGGTCGAATACGACGGACGATTGGCAGCACCTAACAATGGCAAACTCAGTTGCGATGAGGCGCGGAAGGCTTGTCCAAACAGGGAAAAATCTTTTTCCACTCGCCCAAATGCGCCCACGCCGAAGTAAACATCACTTGCTGTGGCACTATTTCCGTAGGCTGTTTGAAGTTTGATATGCGTGATTCCCTGCGCCGTCCCGCCCGCATAGACGCGCAGAGCAGAGGCTTCTTCATTGACCACACGAAAAGCCAGTGTGAGGCTCGGCAAGACTTGTACGCCCACAATTTGTGCGGGACTGAGGTCATTACCAATCGACGGCGAAAGGAAATTGCCTTGAATATCGGCTGCAATGCTCAGAAACGTTGTTTCTTGGTAAGCGCGATATTCCGTACCAGTAAGCGCACCCGGACCCAAATATCTCAAAGGCGAAAGCGCGGCATCCTGCACAACCCCAGAACCACCACCGAAGCGGGTGATAAGGTACGAGGCATTGCCCACAGGCGGCATCACTACTGGCGGCGGAGGTGGTGTGATAAAATACGAATGAGACGCGCTCGCGCTAGAATCCTGTGCCTGAGCGGTTTGTACACGAATACAGCATACACTCACGCACACACAGAACGTAAGAATACGGCGCATTCTCATTGGGAAAACGATTTTTTTCATAAAGCGTTTTTTTTGGACGAAACAATGGAACAAAACGGATTTGCAGTAAAGACACGTGAACACGCATTTCATTTCAACGGTATCACATTTTTTTGGAGGATGTTCGCAAAATATGCTTTTGATATGCTTTTGAACAACACAGATAGGAAGTCTCAAGGCACCGAATTTAGAATATATCAGCCTTGTAGTGGCACAGGCATTCTTGCCTGTGAGGTGTGCGAAAGTTTTACTGAGGATACGCCGCAATGACCGCACGAATTTCCGCATAGTCAAAGCCTTCGCCTAATGCCTCTTTGATAGGCTTCAAACCTTGTCCCTCGCGCCATTCATGCTCGCGCAGCGCATCAATAATTGCCTCTTCTTTTTCTTCGGAAACAATAGCATGAAGCGGAATTTTTTTTGCGCCCACGCACATCACCAAATGCCCCAAAATAGTAGAATGCGTTACCTTTCGCAGAGATGCTATCGTCTCTACGGTGTTGCCCGCCTGCCACAAGCGCAATGTTTCCTGCACTGTGTCGCTGAGTCCTTGCCAAGAAGAAGAATCAGCATTGGAGCGGTTCTTATGCGATGAAGCAACCGTATTTCTGCTCTGCTCGCCCTTCGGCGGCAAGGATGCTTTCTGCGAGGATGTTTTCTGCGCCAGAAGCGGATGTGCGGCAACAAAATCCTGAATTTCCTTGATAAATCGTGCGCCGTAGCGTTGGGTTTTTACCTCGCCAAACCCCGTAACGCGGCGTATTTCCTGTAGTGAGAAGGGCAGCGAGCTTGCAAGTTCCATCAAGGTTGCATCCGAAAGCACCATAAACGGTGGTACGCCTTCGGATTCAGCAATGGAGCGGCGTAGAAGGCGCAAGCGTTCAAAAAGTTTTGCATGGTGCGGTATGCTGCTGCCAGCTTCTTTCGCAGCAAACGTTGGCAGAGGTGCAATTTCTCGCTCGCGTTCAGTCTCGCGCCGCGCACTGCGCTTGCGTTCTTCGGCTTTTGGAAGCAATACTTTCGCGCCATCGTACAAAACCGCTTTGCTGCGCTCGTTCAATTTCAAAATCGGATAATCGCCCGTTGCTCGCTCGCACCAGCCTGCGGTGCAGAGTTCATTGGCAATGCGCCGCCATTCCGCCGCGCTGGTGTCTGCGCCAACGCCAAAGGTTTTGAGATTGAGATGCTCGGTGCGTACTTTGCTGGCGTTTCCGCGCAGAACCTCAATCACATAGCCCGCGCCGAAGCGTTCTCCGGTGCGAATCATTGCGGAGAAAAACTTTTGTGCAGAAAGCGTTGCATCGAACAATTCTTGGTTTGATGCGGTGTTGAGGCAAATATCGCACGAGGCGCATGAATGCTGGCTTGGCGAGAAATCTTCGCCAAAATACTGCAAAAGATATTTCCGCCGACATTGCCGAGACTCCGCATATTTCCTCATTTCCTGAAGTTTTTGTATGAGGATGCGTGTCTGATCGGGATTGTCTTCAATCACCAACATTTTTTGCAATTTCATAGCATCTGCATTGGAATAGAGCAAAATAGCATCGCTTGGCAGCCCGTCGCGCCCAGCCCGTCCTGTTTCTTGGTAATAGCTTTCGATATTTTTTGGTAAATCATGGTGAATGACATAGCGCACATTCGATTTGTCAATGCCCATTCCAAAGGCAATCGTTGCGCAGATAATCTGCACTTCATCGCGGAGAAACAAGTCTTGATGCCGTGTTCGCGTGGCTCGCTCTAAGCCCGCATGATATGGCAAGGCAGAAAAACCATCCGTTTGCAAGCGGTCTGCGAGCGATTCTGCGCTTGCCCGCGAGAGCGTATAAATGATACCACTTTCGCCGCTTCGTCGCCGAATGTGCGCAACGATTTTTTCGTAGGTGTTCTGCTTTTGCTCAACAAAATAGCGGATATTTGCGCGATTGAAGGACGAAACAAAAACGTTGTTTTGGGGAATGGTCAGTTGCACAATAATATCGCGGCGCGTCTGTTCGTCGGCAGTTGCGGTCAACGCAATAAGCGGTACGTGCGGAAAACACTTTTTCACACGCGATAATTCGCGGTATTCAGGGCGAAAATCGTGTCCCCATTGAGAAATACAATGCGCTTCGTCAATGGCAAAAAGAGCCACCTGCAATGTGCCGAGAAAGCTCAGAAACCGCTCTGTTACTAAGCGTTCTGGCGCGACGTACAGTATTTTTATTTCTCCCAAGCGCAAACGATTCGCCAAAAGCCGTTGTTCGCCTTCGTCTAATGTTGAATTTAAATACGCTGCTTCCACACCATTCAAGCGCAAGGCATCAACTTGGTCTTTCATTAGTGCAATAAGCGGCGACACGACCAGAGTTAATCCCTCCAAACACAAGGCAGGAACTTGATAGCACAGTGATTTTCCGCCACCAGTCGGCATGAGAACAAACGAATCTTCGCCGCGCAAAACGGCAGAAATAGCACGCTCCTGTTCGAGGCGAAATTTTTCGTACCCAAAGACGGAACGCAAGATATGATGAGGTGTTTGGGGCATAATACTTCCTAATGTTCGGCAAAAATTATCGCAACAACCACGTACAGACATTCGCGGTAAGCGTGAAGTCCACCAAGACCAGCAGCGCAGATGCCTGTGGCGTGGCATCTTGTTTTATTTTTTGGCAACATCGAAACAAGTATAAAAAAAAATCTTAGTTTACGATATTTTTGAACACCACTAGGACTTTCGCAAACGAGCATACTTGGAGTGCGGAATTTATTCCGCAATCACACGAAAAGTCAGTAAATAGGCGGAATAAATTCCGCACTCCACATATTTTGCGAAAGTCCTAATCACTTTGAATACCGTTTCGTTTTTTCACTTTTTGTTTTCACCATGAAATGCTTACAAGCCCAGTATCTCTGCGCTCTTGCTGTTGTTTTTTTGTGCATGATGAATCCTTATTGTGTTTTTTCTCAAGAGATGCGGAGTTCGCATTTTTCGAGTGCAAATACAAGCGCAAATATAGGAGCAAATGCAGATGTGCGCAAGAAAACATCGGACTTTTCCCTCATTGATAAAAATATCTCGAAGCAGAACAGCCAGCTTGCAAGCCACGTTGCGCGGTTGTCTTTGGAAAAACTACCCAGTTCGGAGGCGCATGAATCCATTCTGAACCAAGCATTGAAGCCGTTCTATCATGGTGTTGCCTCTGGCGACCCTCGTGCAGACCGCGTTATTCTCTGGACGCGCATCACGCCAGAGCGAGATACGACGCTACTTGTGCGCTACGAGCTTGCCACCGATACCGCGTTTTCTCGCATTGCAAAAAGCGGAGAAATGCGCACGAATGCCGAGCGCGATTACACGGTGAAGGTAGATGTAACGGGCTTGGAAGCTGATAAAACCTATTACTATCGTTTCATTGGACTTGGACAACGCTCCATTATTGGGCGCACGAAAACCTTGCCCGCCGATACCGCACAAAATCCTCATGTTCGCGTGGTAATAATGTCGTGCAGCAGCTATCCGCATGGTTTTTTCAATGCCTACGCTCGTATTGCCGAGCGCAACGACCTTGATGTGGTGCTGCATTTGGGCGATTACATTTACGAATATAACGCCTCCGAAACAAGCTATGGCGGGGAAGCAGGAAAGAAACTTGGGCGCGTGAGTATGCCCGCCAACGAGATTGTTTCGCTTGCGGATTATCGCTCGCGGTATAGCCAATACCGTCTCGACCCAGATTTGATGCGCCTTCATCAGCAACACCCAATGGTGCATATTTGGGATGACCACGAATCGGCGAATGATTCCTATATGGATGGTGCAGAAAACCACACGCCCGTAACCGAAGGCGCATGGTCACTTCGCAAGGCAGTATCCAAGCGGGTTGTGTATGAATGGATGCCGACACGCGAAAACGCCGATACACTTATTCGCCGCCGCTTTTCGATTGGGCGTTTGGTGGATGTTTTTATGCTTGATACCCGCTTAGAAGCTCGTGATGCGCAGGTTCCGCCTATTGGCGCGGCATCTGAAAAAGCGCGGCGCGATTCGCTCATCAATGCACCCAATCGGACATTACTCGGAAAAGCGCAGTACGACTGGCTTACGGGCGGCTTGAAGGAATCCCGCGCAACGTGGAAATTACTTGGGAATCAAGTCATGTTTTCGCCCATTTCCGTGCGCGGCTTCGATGCGAACTTCATCAGCAAATACTCTGTTTGGCTGATGCCCTTTGCCACGCAACTCCGCGAAACGCTGGAAGATGCTTTTTATGGCGATGTGTGGTCGAATTATCCGCGTGAACGCCGGCGGTTGATGCAGTTTTGCTCTGATAATGCCATCAAAAATTTGGTCATCGGGACGGGAGATTTTCACACCGCATTCGCGCTTGAAAGCCGCTTGAGTGCTGATTCATCGGGTGTTGCCATTCCAAATATGGCAGTGGAATTTATGTCGCCAAGTATCACGTCGGGCAATTTTGATGAAAACTTGTATAGCGGTTTTCGGAATTTCTTTTTCAATCAACTTGGTAGCTTTACTCCACGTTCGGTGGCATATTTTCACGCTGTTGCGATTGCTCAGGCAGCCACGCCTACGTCGCTGACGGCACTTCGGGACTTACTAACCGAGCAAAATCCATTGTTGAAATATCATAACCTCACCGACCACGGCTATACGCTGTTGGATTTTCGCGCCGACCGAATGCAAGGCGATTACTGGTTTGTTGATACTATTCTCGCTCGCTCAAGCAAAGAACGCTTTGCATCGGGCTTCTTTACGCGCTCTGGCGAATCTCTTCTGCAACGAGCCTCGGCGCCTGCCGCCGCCAAAGCCTCCTCTGCTCTTCCAGCCCCGCCGATACCACAAGGACGCACCTTTGCCACGAGCCTTCTTCCAAAAGCATTACAGACAACACCATATATGACGCTGCTTTCAGCCTATCCGAATCCAGTGCTGAATACGCTCTATCTCAATTACGTTGTTCATGCGCCCAGCCCAGTGCAAGTGCGCCTTGTGGATATGCAAGGACGAGTGCAAGCGGTATTGGTTGATGGCGAAGTGCAGCAGGGCGCAATGACGCTGCTTGTGGACGTTGCGCGTTTGCAGATACCCTCGGGGCAATATCGCATTTTGCTCTCAACACCTCATCAAACCTTGAGTCGTGAGGTGCTGTACGCTCGGTGATTTTTTTGTGATTTCTTTTGTGATTTCTTTTGTGATTTCTTTCAAATATCCTGCTTCACTACGTCAATAAATGTATCACTCCGTGTTGAATGCTTGGAGAAATCTTGAGTTCTGCGTAGTTTATGTGCGAATTGTATCATTCTACTCTCTTCCCAGATTGGGTTACGTTATGGCTTGCCCTTTTTCATTTGCCTTGTGGCTACGGAGAATATGTGTCTGGTGGGGTGTTTGCGTTGCAGCTTTTCTCGTGGAAGGCAGCATCTATGCTTTTGCACAAGAACAACAATTCAAATTTCAATATTCCCAATTTGCACCCTTGCCGCCGACGAGCCGCCCCGATGCGCGTTTGTATGAAACAGCAGAAACCTTGCTGAATAATGGTTTGCTCGATTCTACGATTGCGTTTTCCAAACGGTATATACAAGAATATCAAGCGCATAGCGATATTGCAAGCTGTATGTATGCTGAGTGGACAATCGGTCGTGCGTACGGTCGCAAGGGCGAAAGCAGCGTGATGTACAAGCATTTTTTTCAGGCTCTGCGCATGGCAGAAGAGCAGAAAAATGTTTTTTGGCAAGCATTTATGGCGTTATCCATTGGTTCTATGTCTACTCAAAACGCACTTCTGGACCGTGCCGATGCCTTTCTGCACACGGCATTAGAATTGGGGACATCTCTCAACGATTCGTTGATGGTGGCAAATGCAATGAGCGGTTTTTCGGAGATTGCCAACAAAAAAAACAATCCTCGATTATCGCTGGAGCTTGCGCAGAAAGCAATTACGGCAATGCCGAAGAGTGCTTTGCCGCTGTCCTACGAATACTTCATTTTGGGGCATCTGAAATTGCGATTAGCATATGCGTTTTCGTACTTGGGGCAGCAGGATAGCGCACTTGTTGTGCTTCGTGATGCGTCGGTGTATCTCAAAAACAGCTCCAATCAACGCTTTGTACCAGAAATGTATCTTGCCTTTGCAAGAATACATCTTCTTAAGAAAAAATATACTGAAGCCTCATTAGCACTAGATTCGGCGGAGGTATTTATTGAAAAAATGCGTTTGCAAATCACTCGCTTTGCTTTGTATCGTATGCGTGCCGAGCTTGCTGATTCTTTGGGTAATTATCAGTCTGCCTATCGGTATTATCAGCTTTTTCATAATATCCGCGATTCGATTTTTTCTACCCAAAGTGCTGCCACAAGCGAATCGCTCAAAAATGATTTTGCAAAACGCTTAGTAGAGCAGGAAAAGAAGTATCAAGCGTGGGTGGCTACTGCCGTCATTGCGGCGTTGTGCGGTATTATTATCGTACTGTTTATTCTTTTTCAACTGAAAAGACGCACAGAACTCACCTTGTTGGACAATAAGGCGCACTTGGAGCATTTGACCGAAGAACTTCAGCAGACAAACCAACAACTGCAAGAGCGCAATCACGACCTTGCCGAAGCACACAAACTCAAAAATACATTTTTGGGAATCGTGTCGCACGACCTGAGAAATCCCCTCACGCAAATTATGATGAGCACAGAGATGATTGACCACCAAGTGCAAAAGTATATTGGGGATGGGTTTCAAGCAACAATCATACCGACCATTACGCAGCGCATTCTGCAATCGGCTGAGTTTATGAACCAGCTTATACAAGACCTTTTGGACGTGAATAAACTCGAAAGCGGCGGTGTGTCGCTCTATATCAAGCCCATTTCCCTGAAGCAGATTATCGAAATTTTTACACGATTTGAAACGCTTGCTGCCAAGAAGCAGATAACATTGCTTCTGGAGCCAGCATCTGATACGATTGCGCATTGGAAACTTCTTGCTGATGAGCGAGCCTTACGGCAGGTAATGGACAATTTACTTTCTAATGCTATCAAATTTTCTCCGCTTGGCGCGAAAATTGCGGTAAAAATATCGGCAAGCACTTCGCTGCAAACCGAGAGCAATATTCGGATTGAAATTTGCGACGAAGGACCGGGCTTGAGCGAGGAGGATAAAGCAAAAGCCTTTGAAAAATTTACGCGACTCTCCGCCAAACCCACCGCAGGAGAATCTTCGACGGGCTTAGGACTCGCAATTTGCAAAGAGCTTATACGTCAGATGAATGGTGAAATTGGTGTGAACTCTACATTAGGCAACGGAGCAACGTTTTACATTGTTCTCCCAAAAGCCGCATAAATACACGCTTGTAGGCAACGGTACTTTCTTTCAACAGTTGGTTTTTCGCGCACGCTATCATGCAAAAACAGCACGAACACGGTTACGGTGGGGAGCAAACACCGATACGGTGCGCTACATCAGCGCGACGTGTGCATGATTGTGTTTTGCTGATTCTTGTGAGCGTTATTATACAGTCCATGAACAGTTGTTCTGCTGTTGCTCAAACACTGGCACACACCGCGTATTCCGACCACATTCGTGGGGCGAGTATTGATTCTCTTCTTGCGCAAGCCGAATTTCTCCGCGCCCGCGAACCCAAAAAAGCTCGTGCCTTTGCGCAAGCCGCATACAATCGCGCTGTTTCGGCAGAGAATCTCTCGCGCCAAGCGCAAGCACTGATGATTCTTGGCTATACGGTCTGGGTGCAGGGATTATTTGAAGAATCGTTGCGGTATTCGCTCGAAAGCTATCGCTTAACCGAAAAAGTGATGCTTTCGATACCAGACTCAAGCACACACGCCATCGGCGCACTTCATCGGCAAATCTGCATTCTCACGCGGCAAATTGGCAACGTGTATGTCTTCCAACGTAATTTTTCTTTAGCAGAAACGTATTTTACCAAAGCTCTTGCCAAAGCCCGCGACCTCAACGACACCAATCTGATTGTTCTTTCTCTCAATAATGTTGGCGCAATATCCTACTACCAAAACCGCTTCGATTCTGCAATGACGTGGTACGAACGCGCTGCTGCATTCTGCTCTGAAACGACATCCACAGAATACGCTGCGCTCACCTTTCTCAATCTTGGGCAAACAAGCGCCAAACAAGGAAAGAACGACGACGCACTGAACTTCGCCACACGTGGCTTGTTTATTTGCAATGCTATTGGCGAAAAGCGATATGCGATTTCTGCCTTGCTCACGATTGCGGCTGTGCAGCGCACACAAAGCCGCTTCGCCGATGCAGAAACCGCCTTGAAACAGGCTATTCACAGAGCCGAAGAGCTTGGTTCATTGGAATTTTTACGCGATAGTTATGCAGAATACACCTTGCTTGCCGAAGCAAAAAAGCGGTATCCTGAAGCCTTGCAGTATGAACGTTTGCAGCAAAAATATAACGATTCCATGTTTAGCCAGCAGAGCGCGAACCGCATTGCTGCGCTCTCGGCGATTCATCAGGAAGAAGAACAGCGTCAGGAAATTGCTCTTTTGCGGGAGACCACGCGCAATCAACATTTCATTCGCAATAGCCTCCTTGCTGGTGTGCTGATGCTCGGCGTATTGGCGGTACTTTTTTGGAATCGGTATCGCTTGAAACAACGCTCGGAATCTGCTTTGAGGCAAAAAAACGAAGAAATTTTGCAGCAACAATATGAACTTCAGCAACAATCAGAAGAAATTTTCCAGTTTAATGTCGAAATTTCTGCCCGTAACGAAGAGCTTGCCAAAGCAAATCTGGAGAAAAATGAGCTGATGGGCATTGTCGCCCACGACTTAAAAAATCCGCTTGCTGGGATTCAAGGCATGGCATACATTCTCCAAATGGATAAATCACAAGAAAATACCGAGCAAGCCATTGAGCATATTATCAGTGCTTCTAAGCGGATGTTTGGATTGATTGAAAACCTTTTGGATGTTAATGCGCTCGAATCTGGCGTACTCACGTTATCGCCACAAGCACTCGATAGTGTCAGCATTGTGCAAAGTGTTATTGAGCAGCTACGCCAAGCAGCAGAGGTGAAAAATATTCGCATCGCATTATCCTCAGAGCAAGATTGTCTCTTGCTTCACGCCGATAGAAATGCTTTTGTGCAGGTAACAGAAAATCTTATTTCCAATGCCGTGAAATATTCTCCACAAGGAAAAACGGTGTATGTTTCGTTGAGTATCGTTGGCAAGGAGGCAGAAGGAAAATTGAGTTTTGCTGATGCCAAAGCTCATCACTTCACCGCGCTCGTTCCAGAAACACGCCATCTCCTGCTTGCTGTGCGCGATGAAGGTCCGGGTATTTCAGCCGAAGACCAGCAAAAACTCTTCGGGAAATTTGTTCGTTTGAGTGCCAGACCCACCGGAGGTGAGCATTCGACAGGTCTTGGGCTTTCGATTGTGAAAAAACTTGTCGTCGCAATGCAAGGTCACGTGTGGTGCGAAAGCGAATTCGGCAAGGGCGCGACATTTTTCGTAGAGTGGCCGCAGGTGTAATAGAAGATGTCATAGACCTTCCTCATTGGTCGGATATTGGAAAGACAACAACCAAAATTTTCATTCGGTGGCACAGGCATTCTTGCCTGTGATTCTTCAAACTTTGCATAAAGATTCACAGACAGAAATGTCTGTGCCACTGATAAAGAACAGTACCTGAGCAGTTACTTCATTATCTTTATTTGTAACTGGTCAGGTCTCAACAATGAAGAGGGGACGCAGATGAAGATGATTGAATGGATGAAGATGATATTGATAAAAAAATCCGAGCGTGAATGCAGACTTCATCCGTTGTTGATGTTTTCTGCATTTTCATCATCTTCATCCATTCAATCATCTTCATCTGCGTCCTAAAA
>RDXM01000165.1 GCA_004292595.1 Candidatus Kapaibacterium sp.
ATTACTTGGTAAATCAGTAATCACGCCACCTACGACGAAATCTTTATATTCCCCATCCAGCATCATCTGTACCGTTTTCCCTATTGCAGGTGCATCGGTGCCAAAAAGTTTATCCGCCATTTTTTTCTCAAGAACAATGTTATTCATGCCCGCCAATGCCGCATCAGGACTCCCTTGCAAGAAGGTAAAGGAAAACATCATGAAAAAATGCGGGTCGGTGTAGCTTGGTGCCTCACGAAACACGTTCTTCCCAACCCGAATGCTCGTATTTGCATCGCCAGCGTACCGTGCAGCCCGCTCTATTTCTGGAATTTCTGCAATAAGTGCAGGTGTGAGCGGCATTGGTTGGCTCGTTATTCGCTCTTCACCTTCGGCAGTTTGTAAGAGAGAATAGAGGTGGTACAACGAGGCTTTATTTTTGTGGTAGCTGTCGTAGGAGAATTCATCCTGCACGTACAAGGAGAGAAGCAAGCAAGCCGCCATACCAACGGCGAGACCGATGATATTGATAGCAGAATAGCCTTTTTGCCGTGCAAGATTGCGAAGGGCGATTTTGAGGTAGTTTGTGAGCATAATTGTGAGAAGTTTAGGTGAACGATTGATTGCCCGTAATATCTGCATCCTGTACAATTCTATGCCAAAATTTCCAAACAAGGTTTTACGCCCTTTTCAAGGTTTGCAAGAAAACGCGAATGTTCATTCACGAACAATAAGTGTCCGAAAATGGACGTTTTTCAAGAGCAACTTTATTGGAAAATATTTGTATTTTTCCAGTTATACGATAAATCAAAATGTACCAATTCCCTCAAGTCCCAATGGCTACTGAACTCTTCACCTTTCTCGCTCGATACATGACGCTGACCGACGAGGAAAAGCGTGTCATTATTGACCTCGACATTTTTCACTCGTTCAAAAAAGGAACGATTCTTCTTTCTGAAGGCGAATGCTCGGAAGCAAGCTACTTCGTCATGAAAGGCTGTATTCGGTGCTATTACGTTATTGATGGCGAAGAAAAAACCACCGCGTTTTATACCGAATCAGAATCACACTCACCACAATGTGTCGTTACAAAAGAATCCTCAAAGTATTTTGTTTCCTGCGTTGAAGACTCTATCTTAACTGTTACAACTGCTTCGATGGAGCAAGAAAGTTTCGAGGAATTCCCCCGCTTCCAGATGCTCTGCCGCTTGCTTTCTGAAGACCTCCTTGCGAAAAGCCAAGCCACGCTCGATGATTTCAAGACTTCTAGCCCCGAAGAACGCTATCTCAATCTCCTCCGCTTGCGCCCTGATTTAGTGCAGCGCGTACCGCAACACCAGTTGGCAAGCTATCTTGGCATCACGCCGCAATCTCTCAGTCGCATTCGCAAGCGCATTATGGATGAAGTGAAAGCGTAGTTTTTCCATCCTGCATTTCTTAACGAAAGTGAACGTTTTTGTGGAGTTATTCGCTGTAATTTTGTAGAAAAATTAGCCATATTTTTCATAATAAACTTATCTGGGACTCCGCATGAATACTATCCAAATTGATATTGTCAGAATTCACCTTTCCGCGCTATGGATTGCGCTGATGCTTACTAATCTTTTTGGCGACGTGCTGCGCCTGATGACTGGCGACGTTACTCGCATGGGTGAAACTCAGAATTTTACGCAAATGCAATGGCTTTTTGTCGCTGTCCTCATGTCAATTCAAATTTTTATGGTGTACCTTTCCCTTGTTCTGAATCAGCCCATGTGCCGATGGACAAACATTATCATAGCGGGATTGTTTTTCGTGATGACTATTTCGAGCATTCACACGTATCCTTCAATGTACGATAGATACTTGCTTGGCGTAGGATTGGTATTTAATTTGCTGACGATTTGGACAGCGTGGAATTGGAAAGGGCAAGCATAATGAAGACCATGAGAGCATTTATTTACACCGAATATGGCGCACCAGATGTGCTGCGCCTTGCAGACGTTCCAAAGCCAATTCCCCAAGCAAACGAACTGCTTGTAAAAGTCCATGCATCCAGTGTTTCTGCGGGTTCTATCTGGATTCGCAAAGGGATATTCCCAGGTTCAGCCTTTTTCACATTCTTTATTCGTTTGATGTTTGGCATAACCAAGCCGCGCAATCCTATTTTGGGTTATGAATTTTCGGGAATTGTGGAAGAAGTTGGCAAAGATGTAAAAGCATGGAAAAAAGGCGATGCAATTTATGGCACAACAACAGGCTTGAAACAAGGCTCCTACGCTGAGTACGTCTGCATTCCTGAGCTAAATAAACAAAACGTTATTGCCCCAAAGCCGCACAACGTTAGCTTTGAAGAAGCCGCCGCTCTTCCTGTTGGCGTAATGACAGCACTACATTTGCTACAAAAAGCAAATATCGCAAAAGGTCAGAAGGTGCTTATTTACGGGGCTTCGGGCAGCGTCGGAACGTTTGCGGTGCAGATTGCTCGGGCGTTTGGTGCAAGCGTTACGGGCGTATGCAGCACGGGGAATGTAGATTTGGTGCGCTCTCTGGGCGCAGAAAATGTTTTGGATTACACAACACAAGATTTTACCAACTGTTCCGAGCAGTTTGACGTTATTTTTGATGCTGTCGGCAAGCTCGACACTGCAACAAGAAAGCGGCTTTTACGTCAAAATGGACAGTTCCGTTCTACGACATCGCCAACGGCGGAAAAGCGCGAATACCTTGAAACGCTGCACACAATGATTGCAGAAGGCAAACTACAACCCGCCATTGACAAGGTGTATCCGTTTGAGCAGCTTGTAGAGGCGCATAGATACGTGGATTTGGGACATAAAAAAGGAAATGTTGTTATCAAACATCTGTAAACATGTATGGAAAAATCTCCTTCAAACATCGCACAAATACTTACTTCCCAGCCGCGAAATGTTTTTTTGCTGGACGGCTTGGGCGCAATGCTTTCGGCACTCTTGCTCGTGGTGCTGATAGCCCCATTTGAAGCCATGTTCGGAATGCCGCCTGATATTGCCTACAAACTCTCCTACCCAGCATTTGGCTTTGCAGCGTATTCGCTGGGCTGCTTTGCGTTCAACCCGCAAAACTGGAAGCCGTTTATGCGAGCAATTGCACTTGCGAATTTTCTCTATTGCTGCCTCACCTTCGCGCTCGTCGTGCTTGATTTCACCGTGCTTACAAAGCTCGGTGTGGCATATTTTCTGGGAGAAATTGTGATTGTTTTCGCTGTGATTGGCATTGAACTTTTGACCATTCGGCAAGAGAACGCGAGATAATCTACGCACCTTTGCACAAAGAAGCCCTGAAGACAAGAATATATCTTGCATTCAGGGCTTTCATGTTTACAGCGCAATTTGAGAAAAAATGCCTTCAAGGCTAGGTGTCGTCAGCGTTACAGAGCGAAAAAGAATCTTTGGTTAAAACTTGCACCTTAACTAAGCGGCGCAACAACTTTCGCGCTAGGTTTCATCAAGGCTCTGCGTACCCACGCACCACGCTCGTGCGCCATGTTGCGGACGGCAATGCGCTCTTTGTTGCATGGTCCGTCGCCATTGATGACGCGTACAAATTCTGCCCAATCTGGCTCGGTGTATTCCCACTTCCCAGCTTCGTTTTTACGCAATTTTTCGTCGGGAACGGTCAAGCCAAGTTCCCAGATTTTTGGAACGTACATCGTCAAAAATTGCTGGCGCATATCGTCATTGCTTGCCATTTTGACTTTCCATTTCATGAGTTTTTCGGTATGCACCGACATTTTGTCTGGCGGTCCAAAAAAGTGCATCATCGGAATCCACCAGCGATTGAGAGCTTCTTGGAGCATTTCACGCTGTTTTGCAGTGCCTGTGGCAAGCGTTACAGCGTTTTCGTAGCCATATTTCAAGTGGAAGGATTCTTCTTGGCAAATGCGCTCCAACGCGCGGCAATACGGCGCGTAGCTGCCTTTCGAGTTCGCCACTTGGTTGATAATCGCACCCGCATCCACAAGCCACGCAATGACGGCGGAATCAGCCCACGTGAGCGCGGGATAATTGAAAATATTCGAGTATTTTGATTTTCCGCTAATGAGGTCGTTGAGCATTTCTTCGCGTGGTTTGCCAAGTGTTTCTGCGGCATTGTAAAGCAGTTGCGCGTGTCCTACTTCGTCCTGTACTTTTGCCAAAAGCGCGAGTTTTCGCCGGAATCCAGGTGCGCGAGTAACCCACGTTCCTTCGGGCAATGCGCCGATAATTTCCGAATGCGCGTGCTGCTCAATCATGCGCACAAGTTGGCGGCGGTATTCACGGGGCATCCAGTCGTGCGGTTCAATTTTTTCACCACGTTCAATTTTTGCCTCAAATTCCGCGAGTTTTTGCGGATCTTCTTGAAAATGCGCGTCGTTTTTGGGCGTGTCGCCGATATATGCGTTTCCGTACATGGCTTTGTGAAATGGTGTAGAAAAAGTATTTGCTTGAAAATTAAACACAAATATAGGGAAAAAAGTTCAGATTTTATGCGAGATGCGCGAAATATTTCGCTCTAAGCGAAACAAAAAACAAAGAAAATGAAATGGGAATGTGACTTTTTATTTCGTCCTGTCTCTTCCCCTTTAGATGCGTGATGCAGCCTTTATTTTTTTTCAATAGAGTTTATCTCGAATAAGGTTTTTAGGGTTTTGGAGCAAGGCAGCATGCTGCCTTGTTTCGTAAAAAAGTCTATTCGGAATAAGTACATCGCTCAATATAGTTTGCATTATACCCTTCGACAAGCTCAGGGTCAAGACCGCTTTAGACCTCATACCGAGCCTATCCAAGCACCCTCAACTACATTTAGTCACGTACTTAAAGTCTAATACCTAACACTATCTCTCTTCATTCTTTTTAGGAAATTACAGATGAAAAAATATCTGAAATTTTTCGGAAAATCACTTTCAAGTATCGTTGTTGGAGCAAGTATTTATGCTGGATGTATGCAGCAGCCGAACAATGCGGAAGGTCGCAACCAACAGCAAGATTCTGTTCAGCGCGTACTTTCTTTAGATACGCCGCACATCCTCAAAATGCGTGAAAGCGTTCTCTTTGCTGACGCGCAGCTTTTGCGATGCGTTGTTGATTCTGTGTCAGACGATTCGCGTTGTCCTGCGGGTTTCAACTGCGTTTGGGAAGGAAATGCGTTGCTGCATCTTCGCTTGGATACGATTAGCAATGGAACACAGCAGTATTTCCCAATAAGACTAAATCTCCGTCCAAGCGTCGGAACAGGAAATATTGCCACACTTGGACGATATTCGGTGGAATTTAAAGAATTAACACCAGAGACAAAATCAGGTCTGAAAGTAGAGCAATCAGAATACCGCGCAACCTTGATTTTTCGACGTAAATAAACGTTACAGTGCGCTTGTACGCCCACCATCAACAGCAATGCTTGTTCCATTGATATACCCCGCCAGTGGAGACGCGAGAAATGCAGCAAGCATTGCTAGTTCTCGTGCTTCACCGAAGCGTCCTGCTGGAATTGTTTGCAACATTTGAGAAATAACTGCATCTTCAGCAATCTCTTTGCTTTTTGATGTTGATTGCACAAGTGAATCCAAACGCGATGTTTGAATATATCCAGGCAATAAATTATTGACCGTAATACCAAATTGCGCTAGTTCAAAGGAAAGCGTTTTCGCCCATGACGACACTGCGCCACGAATGGTATTGGACACGCCAAGATTTGGAATTGGTTGCTTTACAGAGGTCGAAATAACGTTCAAAATGCGCCCGTACGTCGCTTCTTTCATGCGCGGCAGGAGTGATTGCACTAAAAACTGATTGCACAAAAGATGCTGAGAGAAAGCCTGAACAAAGGCATCAGTGCTTGCTTGATGAATTGTCCCAGGCGCGGGACCGCCCGTATTATTGACCAAAATGTGAATCGGTTCATTGTTTTTACTGAGAAAATGTTGCATACTTTCCTGTACATTTTCAAGCCGAGAAAAATCTGCAACGAGATACCTGTGCTGTTGTTTAGAAGGTGTTGGAAGTTCGGTGTAGGCAGCTTGTAATGCGCTTTCGTTTCGTGCTGCTAAAATTACCGACGCGCCCGCTTCAGCAAGTGCCTCCGCGATAGCTCGCCCAATTCCCTGCGTAGAGCCGCACACGAGCGCGGTTTTTCCTATGCAATCTATAGCAATCATGGTTTGAATATAAAAGTGAAGGAAAGATTTATTTGAACGAGCGAAGAACTTTTGCTAATGCTTCTACATCGGCAAGTGTATTGTACACGCTTGGGGAAATACGGATAAAATCGCCGCGCAAGGAAACATAAACATTATTTTCGGCAAAGCGTTCTTGCAGTCTATCGCAATCAATTCCTTCTGGCAAACCAATACCAAAAAGATGTTCTGCCCGCGAAGAGCTTGCATTTACTGGGTTTGCAAAAGAAAATACCGTGCCTTCCAATAATGAAGATAAATGCTTATTCAAGGATGCGCAATATTCCTGTACACGCTGTGGCTGCCATTCTAGAAGCTGCTCCAATGCTGCATTCACGGCAGGAATGAGTGCGAAATTTGCCATTTCACCGACGTTGAATTTTGCCATACCTTCGTTGTATTCATGCTGATAATTCACCAAATTTCGCAAGTCTTCGCTGCCTTTGCGTCCAATCCACGTTTCTTCAATGGGCATTGCATCAGCAAAACGCTCGCCCCAGTACGCAAACCCGATAGAATATACGCCCATCATACATTTATACGATGCCGCAATAAGCACGTCTGGCTGAATTTCCTGCACATCAAACGGCAGTGCGCCGATGCTTTGCGTTCCATCCAAGACAAACACAGCACCAACTTTTTTTGCTGCCTGACTGATTTTTTTTAAGTCAAAAACCGTTCCATCCGTCCATTGTATGGTACTTAAAATCACAACGGAAGTACTTTCATCAATCGCTTCCAAAATTCCTTCATTCCAGCTTTGCGATTTATTTTTTCTATCGTTTGCCTCGACCAAACGCAGTTCTACTCCTTGATGAATATGCTCGCGCCACGCGTAGATATTGCTGGGAAATTCATCTACAACCGAAACAATATTTTGACCTTTTCTTATGGGAATATTCTTTGCAACAATAGCAGTACCATATGAAACCGAGGGCAAAACAGAAACGGTGTGATAGGAAGGCGCGTTAATAAGTTTCGCAAAAAGTCTGCGCGATTCCTGTGGAAGATCGAAAAACTCAACGCCAGAGATACGATGCGGCAAGCTCTTCTTTTGTAACCCCAACATTCCTGCTTCCTCCACGCTTTTCAAGAGAGGCGACATAAACGCACAATTCAGATAGTGAATTTCATCGGGCAATGAAAACAAATGACGCTGACAATCAAGCATACGATAGGGTAAAATTATTGGGAAGGAAACGTTGTTTTTGAGAAAACCGAGAGCTTGAAGTTAGCATTTGTTCAAGAAGGAAACAAGATTTTCAGGCTCTTGGAGATGATTTTTCGTGAAATATTGTGATATAAAGCCGTAACAATCAGAATTTTTCTGGCTTTTACAAGAAGATTTGTTGTATTTTTGAGGAGAAAAAAACCAACAATTCATTCAAAAATCTGTTGTACTGCATGAAAATTATCACGTTTGCCAATCATAAAGGCGGAGTAGGAAAGACCACAACCGTAGCAAATATCGGCTATGCACTGGCACACAATCACAAAAAACGCGTACTGATGATTGATATGGACCCGCAAACAAATCTCACTACGCACTTTGGTTTGTATGTTCGCCCTGAAAATACAATGTACGAGATTTTACGAGGTTCGGCGGATATTTCTTCTTCCATACACGAACTTTCACCGAAGCTCCATTTACTACCTTCTTCGCTGGACGTTACGAATACGGAATCTGAACTGCAAGGCGTGACAGGAAGAGAATTTGTTTTGCGAGAAGCCTTAGAAGCTGTTCAAGGGTATGATGTTGTTTTAATAGATACGCCACCAAGTTTGGGAATCCTCACCGTCAATGCTTTTACTGCTTCGACCGATATTTGTATTGTTGTACAAACAGAGTTTTTTGCACTTCAGGGGTTGGCAAAATTGTACGAAATTATTACGATTGTGCAAAAGCGCACCAATCCTCAACTCACTATTTCTGGTGTTATTCCTACAATGTTTGACCGCAGAAAAGGAATGCATACGGAAGCACTTGAAGCACTCGAAGCACGGTTCAAAAACGAGCTTTTCAATGTTCCTGTTACTGAAGCAATTGCGCTTGTAGAGGCGGCTTCTGCGGGCAAAAGTATTTTTGAATATAAACCCAATTCAAAAGCTGCCGACCAGTATAACGAACTTGCAAACATGATTACAAAAAAAATACTTCGTTAATTTTCTTTGTCGTTTATATTGCCTTTTTTTACTGTTTTGAATATCCAACTATGACTACAAAAAAACCAAAACTTCAGAATAATCCATTGTCGTGGGTAGAGACAAAGAAAGTAGAGATTCAGGGCATTCGCCTTTCGGATGTGCAATATGTTTCGCCGTCAAAACTGAAACCCAATCCTTTTAACCAAGACTTTTTCCGTGAAGAAAGTGCGGAGTATTTCAACAATCTTCGTAAGGATATTCAAGAGCGCGGGATAATCGTTCCGCTTATTTCCAAAAAAGACGATACGCTGCTTGCGGGACACAACCGTTTGCGCTTGGCGCAAGAATTAGGGCTTGAGAATATTCCTGTACAATATGTGCTTGACGCGCTTCCTAAAAATGCCGAGCAGGAATTTATCATCAAAGACAATCTTTTTCGCCGTCAGTTTTCTTCGGCGGAATGGATAGCATTGTACAAAAAACTCTATCCCAACTTTGACGAGCAGATACAGCAGGAAACACGCGGCGGCGGACTAAAGTGGAGTAAAACGGAACGTTCCGTTTTACTCGAACAAGAAGAGATTGCAAACCGCTTGACTGCCGATAAAATTGCCCACGACACAGGACAAAAGGTCTCGGCGGTGCAAAAACAGTTGTCGAAGTATCGTAAAAAAGTAAAAGAAAATACAACAAAAAAGCAAAGTTCAAACACAAGCAAAGCAAGCTCAAGTAAGAATACTGTGAATACGGTTATTGTTGAGGAGACGAGTGAAATATTAGGAAAATTAGAAAGTAAGCTCAAGCAAGAAAATGAAAAAACGATACGAATGGCTCTGAAGAAAATAGATTCGCTTAAAGCAAAACTGGAGAAGTTATTGTAAAAAACTGTTGCAAAAAACTTACAAATCCAGCCATTCTTTAAACTGACTTGCTTTTTCGCGCCCGATGATAATTTCGTCGGGCGCGTTTGGTTTTACAACTATTTTGAGTTTTCCATTGAAGGAATTGAAAATATTTTGAATTGATTGAATGTGTAGAATGTATTGCCTGTTTGCACGAAAGAAATGTGTAGGATTAAGCAGGGAATACAAATCTTCGAGTGAAAAATCTACCGAATAGCGTTTTGCGCTATTGGTAATGAGCCACGATACTTTATGCTCGCTCACAAAATAGGCAATATCAGCAACATCAATACTCACATAGCCCGTTGCGGTTTGGACTAAAAAACGGGACTTATAGGTTTTATGGGTCGTTGCGAGGGTTTGGAGCAAGCCTTGAATATCTTGCGCATTTGCTTGGGGCAAGGCTTGAACTTGAGCGGAGTTCTGCGTAGTATTGGCAAATAAAGCTCTCAGTGTAGTAAATTTCTCTAGTGACCTCTCTAATGCTTGTTCTTCGATAGGTTTCAAGAGATAATCAATGCTATGAACTTGGAATGCTTTCAGCGCATATTCGTCGTATGCTGTTGTGAAAATAACAGGCGTTTGGAGATGGATTTCGTTGAAAATTTCAAAACTTATTCCGTCGGAAAGCTGAATATCGAGAAAAACGAGGTCGGTTGCGTTTCCTTGCTGGAAGAAGGTGATTGCCGTACTGATGCTATCAAGCACTTCGTAAAACTCAGCATATACGTTGCTTTTCACAAAGTAATCGTTCACAAGTTTCTGTAAACGGTGTGCGGCACGTGTTTCATCTTCAATGATAAGAATTTTCATAGTCATAAAGTGAATGAAAACTACACGGCAAGCTCTTCCATGCTTGATTCTATCTGTATTTGTACGCTCTGAGTTCGCTCATTTATTTCATATTTCAAAGGCAAAAGCGGCAGCGTTACCGAAAACGTATGTTCACTTTGCTGCACCTCTACGGGGATGGACGTAAGTAACGAGTAGCGGTGACGAATGTTCTGCAAGCCAAGATTTGTCGAGGTCAGAGGAGTTCTCTTTATTTGGAGCGCGTTTGAAACCGTAATACTATTTCCTGTGGCATGAATCCTCAGTGAGAGCGGTTGCCGCTTGGAAATAATATTATGCTTTACCGCATTTTCAACACAAAGTTGCAAAGCAAGTGGCGGCAAACCCAAATTCTCACTTGCTTCGGCGGTGTCAATGCTTACACGAAGATTATCACCAAAACGAAGTTCGTGCAGGTACAAATAAGCGCGAATAAAAGTCAGTTCGTCGTCAAGCGGAATCAGGCTTGTATCCTTGCTTTGCAGCACATAGCGATAGACATTCGATAATTCCTTCACAAATTTTGTGGCAAGGCGCGGTTCTTCTTCAATGAGTGCTGTGAGCGTGTTCAAGCTATTGAACAGAAAATGCGGGTCAATTTGTTGCTTGAGAGCTTCATTTTGTGCTTCGAGTGAAACGCGCTTCAATTCTTCGGTTTCTTGTGTTTGCTCCTTCCATCGTTCAAAGAGCAGCATTCCCACTTGCATAGCATTCATGCCGATTGCAACGACTAATGCAAAGAGAATATTTGTTTTTATCAAAAAAATCTTTTCACGTGTGTCAAAGCCGACAAGGAGTAATTGAGAAACTGTAAAAACGGCAATCCAAAGAAACGAAGTAAGAAACAAATGAGTAATGATGAGTTTTCTGAGCTTTGTTTCAATCGGAAAATGCTGTTGCAACCAGACAAAAAGGCGAAGACTAATTTCTGAGCAAATAAGCGTATAAACGACAGAAGAGCAAATATCAATGACCATTGTAAGCGGCGACATGAGAATAAACTGCTGACCATATGCATCGGTCATACTAAGCATATACCCCAATGAGGTAAATGTGAGCGTCAGTGCTGGTATCAGAATAAAGCGAATGAAACGAAACTGCTCTTTCATGGCTCGCTTATTCCTTTCCAAGTGCTTTGGCAATATCTGCCTCTGCAACGAGAATATCGTAAATCGCTTGCGAATAATTTGCTTTTGCTTGCGCGAGAGCTAAATCTGCGTCGGAAACTTCCAACTGTTTTGATAAACCTTGCTGGAATCGGCTGCGAATAAGACGGAGACTGCGCTCTGCTGCTTGTACGGTGCGCTCTTGAGCAAGAATGCGTTGAGCCGCTTCGTTGTAGCTTGCTTCGGCAAGTTGAATTTCTGTGCCAATCACGCTTTTCACAAAATCCAAGCGTTTTTCCGCCTGTATTTTGGAAATCATTGATTGCTGAACGCGGCTATCGGTGCGGAATCCGTTAAAAATTGGCACGTTTACTTGAATACCGAGAAACGAGCTTTGCGGGAACATCTGCTTCGAGAAATCGAAATTATCCGCTTGCGAAACGATTTGATATTGCCCAAATGCCGCGAGCGAGGGCAGATACGCCGCTTGATTGCTAGCGAGTTCGGCGGCAGAAAGGTCGCGTTGCAAGGAAAGTTGCTTCACATCGGGGCGCGTGGCGAGTGCTGTGGGAACTTCGTTTTGCAATGAACGTTGCGCCTCAGGCTTTGCGGCAAGTGTGAGGGAATCCGTCAAAGCAAGATTTTGTGCACTGTTCAAGCCAAGTGAGATTGCAAGTGCTGCGCGAGCAAGGTTTGTTCCGTTTTGAATTTTCGTCAGCATTGGGCGCAAATTCTCCACTGCAACGAAAGCACGAAGCGTGTCCGCCTCAGTTGCCAAGCCCTTTGCAAGCAAGGAACGCACTTGCGCGAGCGTTTCTTCGCCGCGAAGAATATTTTGCCGCATGAGTTTTCCTTGCTCTTCCGCCATGAGAACATCGTAATATCCCTTTTTTACATCTCGCGCCTTTTGCACACGAGCCGCTCCAACACTCTCTTTAGCGAGCGTTTGTCCAATTTCCGACAGTATTCCAGCTTGGCGCAAATCTTCCTGAATAATCGGCATTTGCACACTTCCCGTGAGATTGTACGAATTTGCCAAACCCGCACGAATGGCTTGTAGTCTGCCTTCTTCAGGAACTAAACCTTCTACGGGGTCAAATTTGAAGGCAGGGAAGAAAAACACGGGAACCTGAATATTCCTAATATATTGCAAACTTGCCGATACTTGTGGCAGAAATGCGCTTCGTACCTCGCGTGTACGTTGCACAGCTTTGTCTTCTTCCAAACGCGCTATTTGCAGTTCAGGATTATTTTCCATCGCCATTTTTACTGCGCCCGAAAGAGAAAGAGCCTGCACGCCTGATGTTTGCTTGTTTGAAGTGCTATTCGATTGCGCCCACAGTGTCTGTCCTGCGAAAGTAAATGCGACGAGAAGAATGAGCGTTTTTACTACCGTTTGCGCCGCGCCGTTACCATTTTTTGCATGACCATTTTCAACGTGCAATTCTTCAGCAAGCTCATTATTACTTGCGTTGTGGCTCGTTGGTTGTTCATGAGTTTGTACAGGCGTTGTTCCTTTTCTACTCATTTTTTGCGCAATGCGAAGGGTGAACGCCCGCAGATTTTCAATATCCACATAAATCGTCGGAACAATGAGCAAGGTGAGGAACATTGAGCTTGTGAGACCACCAACAAGAGCTACCGCCAAGCCTGATTTCCACTCGCCGCCCGCGCCAGAAGACAGCGCAATGGGCAGCATTCCAAGCACCATCGCAATCGTGGTCATCAAAATCGGGCGAAGGCGGGTGCGTCCTGCATCCATGATTGCCTCGCGGACGGTCATGCCTTCTGCGCGAGCAGCATTGGTGCGGTCCACAAGGAGAATTGCATTTTTTGCCACCAAACCAATCATCATAATAATTCCCAAAATCGAAAAGATATTGAGCGATTTCATTGCGATTGCCAACGCCAAGAGCGCACCAACCATCGCAACGGGAATAGAAAACAAGACGATGAACGGATACACCCACGAGTTGTAGAGCGCGACCATAAGCAAATACACAAACAAAATCGCTGCAAGCAAGGCAATTCCTAAGCTGCCAAAGGCATCACCTTGATTTTCCAAGTCGCCCAAATAATCGACCTTAATACCCGCTGGAAGCCGCGTCTCTGCGAGCTTTGTTTTCAATTCTTCGCCCATTGTGCCGCTTGGAACGCCGATTGCTTTTGAAAGAACAGTAATCGACGCATTACGGTTGCGGCGGTCGAGTTTTGAAGGGCTTTGCGCTTGTTGAATCGTTGCGAATTGTTGCAATTCCACTTTTTGTCCCATCATGTTGGTAAAGGTTAAAGCCTTCAAACGCTCTGTTTGTGCGCGGTCTGCGGCATCATAGCGAATGCGCACGGGATATTCTGTTCCTGCCAGGCGAATTTTTCCATCGTCGTTTCCAGCAAGGGCTATGCGCGTGGCAAATCCTACTTCTTCGAGCGATAAACCAAAACTTGCCATCTTCTCGCGATCAATATCTATGCGGGTTTCAGGCTTTGTGTCTTCGACGGACAAGCGCACATCTGCCGAGCCTTTTATGGTTTTCAAAACATCAGCAACAATGCGCCCTGCAGCCAGCACGGAATCTCGGTTTGCGCCAAAAAGCAGCACTTGAATTGGCGCGTCGTCAGCACCGCCAAACATCCCGATTGGCGCGACACGAGCTTTTACGCCAGGCGTTTCTTGCGCAATAAGTTTGAGTTTGAGTGCCAAACGTGCCGCGTCTTGGTCGAGGCGTGTGCGCTGGGCTTTCGGTGTGAGCGTTACGTCGATGTACGCGCCATTGCTCACGCCTTCAGCATCGAAGCCGCTTGAGGTCGTGCCGATGTTAGTGTTCAGCTTTTTTACTTCGGGCATTTTTGTAAATTTTTCCTCAATTTTCCGCACAACAGCGTTTGTTTGCTCAATCGGCGTACCGGGCGGCAAGGTGAGCGAAACCGAGAGTTCGCCTCTGTCCGAGCCTGCAACGAACTCGCTGCCCACAAAACCAAACGCGGGAAGCATAAATGATGCAACAAGCAGAGTAAATGCGCTTGCAGCAACGGTTTTGCGGTGGTCTAACGCCCACACTAAAATTCCTGCATACCAATTCGTGAGGCGGTCGAACATAGCTTCAAACCACAATCCGAAGCGTCCCATGAGCGTATTTTTTGTTAAATGCTCAAGGCGCGAAAAGCGTGAAGCCAGCATCGGCGTTAGTGTGAAGGACACGAGCAAACTAAGCAACGTGGAAATCACGACCACAAGCGCGAATTGCCGCATAATGTCGCCAATCAAGCCAGAAACAAGCGACAACGGCAGGAAGACAACCACATCCACAAGCGTAATAGCGAGCGCGGAGAAGCCAATATCCATGCGCCCTTTGAGCGCGGCTGTGCGAGCATCCATGCCGCGTTCAAGCTGCTGGTAAATACTTTCCAAGACCACAATCGAATCATCCACCAAAATCCCGACCACCAGCGACATTGCGAGCAGCGTCATCAAATTCAGCGAGAAATTGAACAAGTACATCGCAATAAACGTGCTGACAAGCGAGGCGGGAATGGAAATCATCACAATCAAGGAATTGCGCCATGAGTGGAGGAAAATCATCATCACGAGCGCGACCAACACGATTGCTATTTGCAAGTCGTGAACAACAGCATCGGCGGCTTCCAGCGTAAATTCCGCCCCATCCTGCGCAACAGTGAAGGAAATACCATTTTGCTTGTATTCATCCTGCAATTTTGTGATTTCTTCCCGCACCAAACGGCTTACTTCCACTGTATTTGCATCGGTTTGCTTCTGCACAAGAATCCCAACCGCATCTTTTCCTTGCAAGCGCGACATCGTTTCTAGGTCTTTCACGCCATCGCTCACGCTTGCTACGTCGCTTAATTTTATCAAACTTTGTGCATTGCCATTTTGTGCCGCAACGCTAGAAACGACGAGGTTTTTGAGGTCGTCAATGCTTTCAAATTTCCCGCGAACACGTACACCAAATTGCGCATCTTTGTCGTTCACTTTTCCTGCTGGAACGTCGAGATTTGCGCGGCGTAATGCCTCCGAAACTTGCACAATGGACATATTGTAGGCGCGGAGCTTGTCGGCATCAACGCTGATGCTAACTTCGCGCTCGGTCAAGCCGATAATGGAAATTTGCGACACACCTTTTATCTGCGCCAAGCGAGGTTTTACCTGCTCTTTGAGGATTTGCGAAAATTCACGCCCTTCAAGCGAACTTGTTGCGGAAATGCGCAAAACAGGCAGTTCATCAAGCTGAAACTTCAGTACCATCGGGCGTTTCACGCCAAGCGGGAGGTCGCCGAGTTCGTTTATTTTGCGTTGTACGTCTTGCGTTGCGAGGTCAGCATTAGCAGTTTGTTGAAATTCCACAAACACTGTCGAAATGTTCTCGCCAGAGGTTGAAAAAACGCGCTTCAGTTTGCTCACACCCGCGACAGATTCTTCGATGCGCTTGGTTACGCTGTTTTCTACCTCGCTCGGACTCGCGCCTGGATACAGCGTAATTACGGTTACGAAGGGTGAAGAAATTTTTGGCAATAATTCGTAGGAAAGCTGATTGTAGCTGAAAACGCCGAGAAAACCTAGCACCGTAAAGAGGACAATAATGAGAATTGGGCGTTTTATAGATAATTCGGTGATAGTCATATTGGGTAAAATTTGGTTTCGAGAGTGAAAAAGCTAAAATTTTTACAAAAAAGGCAATTCAAAAAGTAAGGTTTTGAGACGCTTTACGGGTGTTCTTGTCATTACCAGAGAAAACAATAAAAAAATAAATTGGCGAAAATGTGCGAATTTAGATAAATTTGATTCTAGCACAACAATTTGTGAAGAAATTTACAATTCATTTTTACAGCAAATTCATTGAAACGTTTGGAGCCAGAGACTCCAAACATACCTTCACAGGTATCTCGTACAGCGCACGTACAATTCCTTGGGGAGTACGTGCGTTTTTTTGTACAAGCCAGTTTTTATGCTGTGTTCAAGTATTGTCAATCTGCATTTTCAATTTACTGCACAACTACTTCAGAGCCATTGCGAACATTATTTTGCCCTGCCGTAATCACGCGCTCACCACGCTCAAGACCGCTTAAAACCTCGATACTTGTCCCTTTTTCCGCACCAAGTTCAATATTCCGTTCTTTTGCAAGCGTTTTTCCATTTTCTTGCGTAAGAACGTACACACTGGCACGTTTGCTGCTTCCGATAAGTGCCAAGCGAGGAATCATCAGGGCTGTACGGGGGGCTTTATTTTCGAGATGAATTTTCGCGCTCATTCCTGATTTTATCGGATGTGCAGCACTGTTTGGCAAAAGAACTTCTATCGGATAATTATGCGTTTCATTGCCGCGAACACTGATAAATGCTACTGTTCCCGTGAATTTTTCGCCCGCATACACATCCACCGACACACGCACTTTTTCGCCTGTGCGGAGCTTCAAAACGGCTTGTTCTGGCACATTGGCACGAAGTTTTAGCATGGAAATATCTACCACCGTTGCGACGGGCGTTCCAGGCATAATCATTGTGCCAACACTTACTTGCCGCTCGACGACGGTGCCAGAAATGGGGGATTTAATTACGGCATCTTGAAATTGCCGTTCCGCGCCAATAAACTGCGCTTTCGCGCTTTGGTAGGCGAGTTGCGCACCTTCTAATTCATTCTCCGAAGCGTTATTTTCCTTGCGTAACGCCTCCAAGCGGTCGAGGTCGCGCTTTGCTTTGTCCAAGTTCGTTTTAGCAAGCAAATACGACGAATATTTCAGGGTCGTATCAACCTTTACAAGCGCAGAACCCACCTGAACACGCTCGCCAAGCGATACATAGACTTTAATTGCTCGCCCTTGCGTTTCCGAAACAACGGGAACTTCATTGCTGGCATTCATTGTTCCAGAGAAGGTGAGGCTTTCGGTCAAAGTTTGTTCTTCGACGCTTTGCGCTTGCACGTTGATGGCAAGATTCATCGGCTGTTCAGCCTTTGCTTCCATCGTAGCTTTGTTTCGCATAAGCAAAAACGCAATGCCGCCGCCTAAGAGAAGAATCACGATAATTGTTTTTAGTGCTTTCATGGTGATAAGTGTTTGGTGAAAATTATGAATAGGTGTCAGTTTTTATGAGGCTTTGAGGTGTTTCTCCCGCTCAATTTCTCGAAGAAATAAAAAGAGCGGAAGAGCAAACGATGCACCGCCAAAAAACAATCCTGCCACACAGGCAAGTATTGAAGAGATGTGTAGACCAATTCGCCAACCTTCGTGCGCGGTAAAAGCGAGAATCACGAGCACTGTGAGAAAAAAATCATTAACAAATGCCGATGTGATGCGCTCTCGGTACAAGTGTTCCAGTGCAAGCGGTATGTTTACGCCATGCTCGGAAATAAATCCAAAAATATCCCAATATGGTACGCACAGCCCGATGATTGCTGCAATGAAGTAAAAAATTTTCATGGTAATTGGTGAAATTTTCGTTAAACTCTATCCGTGAAGACGAATAATTACAGCGAGAATTTTGGTGTGTGGTAAATTCTACAAACAAAGATACGACGCGCCCTCGCAGCAAGTTTCACGCATTCAACCGAATTGACAAAAACACCAACCGAACTGACAGTTTTTGCGTCTGAAAAGTGTATATTATACCGTTTCGATTGTAAAATGAATAGTTTCAATTCTCCGAAACAAGGCAGCATGCTGCCTTGCTCAAATCAAAGTATTCAAAATACAGTCAAA
>RDXM01000085.1 GCA_004292595.1 Candidatus Kapaibacterium sp.
TTTGACTGTATTTTGAATACTTTGATTTGAGCAAGGCAGCATGCTGCCTTGTTTCGGAGAATTGAAACTATTCATTTTACAATCGAAACGGTATAAGAAGCTGGTAAATATGCGGAATGAATTCCGCACTCCACATATTTTGCGAACGTCCTAGAACTTTCAAAATTAAACTTTCAAGCTCTTTTGAACCTCTTGAATGCAAGCCCTTTTATAATTTCATTCTTTGCCATTGTTTTGTTTATCATCTCATGAACACCGCATCATTGAATACTTCTACGCAGGTATCGAATTTTTCTCGTGCTGCTCTTGCCGCACTTTTGTCGTTTATTCTGTCTGTATTGCCGCAGAACGCTCTGGCGCAGATGTTTCAGCCTGGCGAAGTCCTTGAATACGAGGTTTCGTATTTGGGCATTTTACTTGGAACAATCAAAATGTCGGTGGATAAAACCGATACGTTGCGTGGAAACAACATCGTCAAAGCAAAAGCAAACATTGACACTGCGCCCGGAATTCCCTTTGTAGAGTTTCACTCCATTTTTGAAACATGGATGGATGCTTCCGCCCAGCACTCGCACCAATTCTTGGCAAGCAGCCGCAAGTCTGATAACACATGGGAATACACTCGGTACGACTTTTTGTATCCGCAAACAAAAATTCATATCGAAGAAGGTACAAAACAAACACGCACAAAAGAAATAGATATTACCACGCCAAAGCGATGGAGTGATGGTTTATCGCTTTTTTTCTTTGCTCGTGAGTTCGTAAAAAGCGGGCGATTTGTCAATGTTCCGACGGCAATTATGAGCGATACCTCGCGCACACTCATCAATTTTCGTGATGTACAGCGCGAGGCAATTACCGTTCCAGCATCGAAAACGCCCATTCGGACGGTGTATTTCAAAGGAGAAGCAAAGTGGCGTGGAATCTATGGTTTGGAGGGAAATTTTGAAGGATGGTTCAGCGACGATGACGCACGAATTCCGATTCGCGCAAAAATGAAAGTTCTTGTTGGAAAAGTAGATATCAATCTCGTGCGCTGGAAACGCGCAAATTGGACACCGCCTCAGGGATAAAATCATTGATTCGGCGAATATCCGTTAAAAAATTATTACCCCGTAAGAGTGGTTTGAAACTTTTTGTCTGTATGTCTTGGTGCGGCTTCCAAGCAGAAAATACAGACAGGCAGTCTCAAACCACTCTTGTTTTTTATTGACCGCTCCACTTGAAGCGGTCATTTGCCGCACGAACAGCCGTGATAAACTGCCATAAATCTTTTGTTGCCTGCTCGCCAAGCTGTTCTTGAATGTACTTGATAATAGCTTCGGGTGTGCGTTTGCGGTAATCAATCATCATCCGAATGGTGCGTTCTTTGCCATCTTTTTCGATAGCGATAGACTGCATCCAGTCTGCATACCCCACGCGCGACGCTAATTCAGCCTCAAAAAACTTTTTCTCATTCAATGTACTGCGTAATGCTTTCCATTCCTTTGCGGTAAGCTGCGCTGTGAGCGTTTTGCGCTTGCCTGAAACCGTGTGCCACTCGAAGGTCATTGCGCCATTTTCATTAATAGTGAGCAAGGTTTCATAGCCTTCGGGACGAGCAATGGTATTGCGCGTTTCTAAGAAAATTTTCAATGCTTGGCTATATTTCGACTTTGGAGCAGCAGATGTGCTGACGCTCGCACTGGTCGTCAGTGTGGTCGTAATTGCTGATGGTGCGGCTGCAGACTTGATAGTGTCTTGTGTTTGACTCTGCGCTGGGCTGGAGAATATTGCGCACGAGAGCATTGTTGCGGCTACTGCAATGCGCGGAAGGAAAAATCGTTGCATAAAGGGAGAAAAATTATTCCAAGAAAAAAAATTGCGGATGTCGGTAGCGCGTACCATTGTGGTCTGCGCCGTTTCAAACGCTTGATTTCATGCGCTGTTCAAGGATTTGCGGCATAGTAACAGCATCATTCACCGAAAAATCGCCAATACCTGTGCGCCGCAAATCCGCCATATAGCCGCCAACGCCGAGTTCTGCGCCAATATCCCGCGCCAACGCCCGAATATACGTGCCTTTCGAGCATTCGATGTTGAGCGTACACAGTGGCAGCGTAATGTTCAGCGTTTCAATGCCATACACCCGCACCAAACGGGCTTCGCGCTCGATTTCAATGCCTTTCCGAGCGAGTTTATACAAGGGAACACCATTTTTCTTGAGCGCGGAATACATCGGTGGAATTTGTGAAATGTCACCAACAAATTTTTGCACTGCCGCCACAACACCAGCTTCCGTCAGATGTTCCGTCGATTGCACCTGTTCTTCTTCCGCTTCCGCGTCGTCGGTTTTGGTGATTGCTCCTAGTTTGACGACCGTTTGGTAGGCTTTGGTTTGTTCTTGAAAGGTAGAAATTTGCTTGGTCATTGCACCGCAACAAACGATAAGTAGCCCCGTTGCAAGCGGGTCGAGCGTTCCAGCGTGTCCAATTTTTTTGATTTTGGTAATGCCGCGCAATTTCGCAACGACATCAAACGACGTCCATTCTTTTTCTTTGTCAATAAGCAGCACACCGCCCGCAGTGCGGCTTGTTTCCAGCCACGCATCGAAGTTGGCGAGTGTTGATTGTGTGAGAATATTCATGCAAAAATAGCAATGTGGCTATGGTACAAAAATAAGAAAACCCGTCGGATACACACAGGTATCCGACGGGAAAAAGAGCAAGAGCAATTTTTATCTAAAAGCATACAAGGGAATTGATGCTGAAAGACAAGCATCTACGAGGTCTCTGAGCTTTATCCTTCATCCCTCAGATTTCATCCTTTCTTAGCGGTATCCACCACCGCCACCGCCGCGATTGTCTCCGCCGCCGCCATCACGTCCGCCACCACCACCACGACGGTCATCGCCACCACCACCGCCACGACGGTCGCGGTCATAGCCGCCACCACCGCCACCGCGACGGTCATCACCGCCACGACGGTCGTAGCCGCCACGTCCACCGCCGCCGCCGTAGCCGCCGCGTCCGCCGCCATCACCGCGCGGGGTGTAGTCTTCGGCTTGCATACCTTCTGGTACGGGCAAGAGAGCTTTGCGGCTGAGTCGGAATTTGCCGTCGGATTGAATTTCCACGAGCTTCACCTGTATTTTGTCGCCTGCTTTGAAGAGGTCGCTCACGTATTCGGTGCGGGTGTAATCAATTTGCGAAATGTGGAGCAAGCCTTTTGTTTTCGGCAAGAACTCGACGATTGCGCCCAAGCCTTCGCGGACTTCGACCACTTTTGCATCGTAAATTTCGCCTTCTTTTGGCTTGCGTGTGAGTTGGCGAATAGCAGCAATGGCGCGGTCTGCGTCCTCTTGCGAGGTTGCTGCAATGCGCACCGAACCATCGTCTTCGATTTCAATTTCCGTGTTCGTGTCTTTTGTGAGAGCGCGAATGGTCTCGCCGCCCGACCCAATAACCGCACCAATAGTCTCTTGCGGGATTTGGATAACGGTAAAGCGCGGTGCAAACGGCGAAAGTTCCGTGCGAGCTTCGGAAATCACTTCGTTCATTTTGCTGAGGATGTGCAAACGTCCTACTTTTGCCTGCTCAAGAGCGGTTTTGATGACTTCAAAAGCAATACCTTGAACTTTCATGTCCATTTGGCAAGCCGTGATGCCGTCTTTCGTGCCGCAGACTTTGAAGTCCATATCGCCCAAGAAATCTTCATCGCCCAAAATATCGCTGAGAACCGCAACGCGGTCGCCTTCTTTAATCAAGCCCATCGCAATTCCTGCAACTGGCTTTTTGAGCGGAACGCCTGCATCCAGCATGGCGAGTGTGCCGGAGCAAACAGTCGCCATTGACGAAGAGCCATTGGACATGAGTACGTCCGAAACAATGCGAATTGTGTACGGGAAGTCCATTTCTTCGGGCAAAAGCGCGTAGAATGAGCGTTCTGCAAGGTTGCCGTGTCCGATTTCGCGGCGGCTTGTTCCCATGATACGCTTTACTTCGTTGGTGCTGTACGGCGGGAAATTGTAGTGCAAAAGGAATTTTTTATCATAAGTCGGCATGAGACCGTCAATCATCTGCTCGTCAGATTTTGTGCCGAGTGTAACTGTTCCCAAGCTCTGGGTTTCGCCGCGTGTGAAGAGCGCAGAACCGTGTGTGCGAGGAAGTACGCCTACTTCAACGGTGATTGGGCGAATTTCCGTTGTGTTGCGACCATCCAAACGTTTGTTGTCGCTCAAAATCATTTCGCGCATTTCGTAATACTCAATGTCGCTCGTGATGTCGCCGATGAGTTTGTCCACGTCCCAACCTGCGAATTTCTCTGCGCGTTCTTCGGCAGGAAATGCTTCGGCAGCTTTTGCAATTAATTCTTTCACAAGTGTTTTGCGGCGCGTGGTGCGGTCGTCTTTCGAGGCAAAATCACGCATTTGAGTGCGGACGGTTTCGCGGGAGTTTGCTTCAACGAATTTTACAATCTCGTCAGGACGCTCTGGCGCGATAAATTCTACTTTCTCGTTATGCACGAGGTCGTACAATTTTTGTTGCAAAGCGTTCATTTGCTTGATTGCGTCGTGTCCGAAGGCAAGCGCGTCGATGAAAGTTTGCTCGGAAATTTCTTTGGATTCGCCTTCCACCATCACGATAGAAGAATCCGTGCCAGCGACAAGGATTTCCAATTCCGCGCCTTCCAACTGCGCTTTGGTCGGATTGGCAATAAACGCGCCATCTTTCAAGGCAACGCGCACTTCCGAGACTGGACCACTAAAAGGAACCGACGACATCATTAGTGCCGCCGACGCACCAACCATTGCAATTGTATCGCTATCGTATTGCAAATCATACGAGAAAACCGTTGCAATGACTTGTGTTTCGCGTCGCCATGTTTCGGGGAACATCGGGCGAATAGGGCGGTCAATCAAACGCGCTGACAAAATTTCGCGGTCCGATGGGCGACCTTCGCGCTTCAAAAATCCACCTGGGATTTTACCTGCCGAAGCAGCTTTTTCGCGGTATTCAACCGTAAGTGGCATGAAATCGAGCGTTGAATCCTTGCTGGACGCAATCGCTGTTACAAGAACCATTGTGTCGCCGTGCCGCACCATTACTGCGCCATCGGCGAGCGTGGCAAATCGCCCTGTTTCGAGCGACAATTCCGCGCCATTCAGTTCCATCGAAACTGTGTGTTTTGGCATAACTGTATTGTGAAAATTGAGATGAACAATCTCCACATTGCCGACATAAAACGTTCCGCGTAGCCCCGCGCGAGGGTTTATCTACATGAGGCAACGCGGTGCGTTTCTGGCAACAATGTGGAGGGAATTAGGTATCAAAGAAAAGAACAAATGAGAACGAGAAACGGCGTACAATCAAGTGTTTGAGAACTCTTGAAGATACGCCGTTACTATTCATAGTCGGTGCAAATTACTTACGAAGCGATAATGCTGCAATGACGGCACGGTAGCGAGCGATGTCGCTGCCTTGCAAGTACGCGAGCATCTTGCGACGCTTACCGACAAGGCGGAGCAAACCGCGACGTGAGTGATTATCTTTTTTATGTTTTTCCAAATGCCCCGCCAGCGCGTTGATGTGTTCGGTCATAAGGGCGATTTGTACTTCTGGTTTGCCAGTGTTTGCTTCTGCGCCGCCGTGTTGCTTGATAATTTCGGCTTTGCGTTCGGTTGTAACCATTAAAAAAAACTCCAAATTAAACGGTAAAATGATGTAAAGTTTATTGTATTCGATTTTATTGTTTCTGTTTCAGTAGTGGCACAGACATTTCTGTCTGTGAGATTAGTGCAAGGTTCCGAGTGAAAAACACAGACAAGAAGTCTCAAGCCACTGAAGCCAATGTTTGTGCCATTGAGGTAACTCAACACTTAGCACTCAGCACTTAAAACTTCTTCTCAAAACGGCTTTCCTTGCTTGATATTTTCGATTGCCTGCATACATTCATCGCGGTCGGAAACGATTTGCTCAAAAAACAAGCCCGTGCTTTCAAACTTGCGTTCATCGCGGATGAATTTTAAGAAAGCAACCATTACTTCGCGTCCGTAGAGCATTTTGTTCCAATCGAAAAAATGCACTTCGAGGCGCGGATGAATGTCGTCGGTGAAGGTTGGGCGAATGCCAACGTTCGCCATACCATACACGTTTTTGCCGTCAATGTACGCCGAGACAAGATAGACACCGTTTTTGGGTAAGAGTTTCTGGTCTTCGCTGGGCTGGATATTTGCCGTCGGAAGCCCAAGTTTGCGTCCACGTCCGTCGCCTTCAATGACTTCGCCGCCGACCAAATAGGGAAATCCCAAAAGCCGATTTGCTTTGGCAATGTCGCCAGCGCGAATTGCCCTGCGAACTTTCGTGCTGCTGATGGTTTCGCCGTCCTGCTCCAAAACAGGAGCTTTTTCGACCGTAAAACCAAGCTCTGCACTAAGATTACTCAGCAAATCTTCTGTCCCTTCGCGGTTATTGCCAAAGGCGTGGTCGTAACCAATGACCATATGCGCCATGTTGAGGCGTTTCACGAGATGTTCCCGCACAAATTCTTCCGCCGTAATTGCGGCAAATTCTTTATTGAAGGGAATCACCAAAACGCCATCCAAACCAAGCTGTTTCAAGAGTTCGAGGCGTTCTTTAATTGTTGTCAGAAGCTCTACTGGCGGTCGGTCTGGCTTTTGCAAGACAATTTGCGGATGTGGATGAAACGTGAGCAAGAGCGTTTTTGCCGTGCGTTCTTTTGCACGTTCCTTCAACAAATTGATAATAGACAAATGCCCCTTATGCAAGCCATCGAATGTACCCATCGTTATGACGGTTGGCTGATTCTGAGGAACATCATCAAATGAATGATACACAAGCATATACGCTTTTGGAAAAAGATTTGAAGAACGCTGAACGTTTCAAATGACAAAGCAACAAAAATACAACAAATAATTCAATTTCCATGAAGAATTTACAAAATTTCTTGACGTATGGTGTTGCGATACATTGCTACACACATCGCCAAGAGTGCAATAAAGCGCAAGAAGCATCAATGCTCGCAGCAAAAAATTCTTCCCGCGCAATTCTCATAAATTCTGTATTTTACCACGCTTTTCAGGAAAAATTGTGGCATACAACGACGTTGTTGCAATTTCGCACAAAATTTTGCACAATCATCGTTTTTGCATCGTTTGTGCTGCATGAACAAAAGCGAATGCTGTCAGTATTTGAATGCTGTAAGAGCATTCTGCGAGAGTATTTTCCGCCGTTTTTCCAACAACATCCAACAAGTACCTTTTTTGTCATTTTTAGTATAATTTTTATCGCCATGCTCGACGCAAAATTTATCCGTGAGAACGCCGACCACGTCCGCCAAAACTCGCTCGCCAAGCACACCCAGCCTGATATTGACGGCTATGTGAAATTGGATGAACGCCGCCGCCACACTATCCAACAAGCACAAGAATTGAAAGAAAAACGCAACATTGTTTCTGAAGAAATTGCTCGTTTGAAAAAAGCAAAAGAAAATGCCGATGCACTCATTGCCGAGATGAAAACTGTTTCTGATACTATCAAGCAGCTTGACGAGGATTTACGCGGTGTGGAAACGGAATTAGAGCAGATTGCGCTGTACATTCCGAATGTGTTGCATTCGAGCGTTCCCGACGGCAACGATGCCTCTTCTAACGTGGAAGTACGCCGTTTAGACGGCATCAATCCTATCGGCGGCGAAGCTGGATTCCGTAAAGACCATGCCACGATTGCAAAACAACTTGGTATTGTTGATTTTGAGCGCGGCGCAAAAATTTCTGGTAGTGGATTTCCGCTCTACACGGGCAAGGGAGCGCGTTTGGAGCGAGCTTTGCTTAATTTTATGCTCGACCACCACACCGCTAATAACGGCTACACCGAAGTATTTGTGCCATTCCTCGTAAACGAAGCATCTATGCGGGGTACAGGGCAGCTTCCGAAGTTTGCTGAAGATATGTATCACGCCAAAGATGATGATTTATTTCTCATCCCTACGGCAGAAGTGCCGATTACCAATATCTATCGAGATGAAATTTTATCGGCGGCGGAACTCACCAAAAAGCATTGCGGCTATTCGGCGTGTTTTCGGCGCGAGGCGGGCAGCTATGGCAAGGACACACGCGGCTTCTTGCGCTTGCATCAATTCAATAAAATCGAAATGGTAAAGTTCGCCAAGCCCGATGAATCCTACGCAGAACTGGAATCGCTCGTTGGCGATGCCGAAGGAATTTTGCAAGCACTCGGTATTCCGTTCCGTACCATTTTGTTGTGCAAAGGCGACACGGGCTTCTCAAGCGCGAAAACATACGACCTCGAAGTTTGGTCGCCATGCGAGCAGAAGTGGCTTGAAGTCTCATCTTGCTCGAACTTTGAAGATTTCCAAGCTCGTCGCGCAAATATCCGCTTCCGTCCCGAACCCAGCGCAAAACCTGAGTTTATCCATACTTTGAATGGCAGTGGTGTTGCCACGCCGCGCCTCATGGTGGCAATGTTGGAGCATTATCAAACCGAAGATGGGCATATTCAAGTGCCGGAGCCGCTTCGTCCCTATTGCGGCTTTGATAGTATTTTTTGATAGTATGTAAGGGCAACCTTCGCACAACGGCTTCAGATGTATGTATTTTCTTTGCCTATCTCCGTAAAAAATCGTAATTTCGCGGACTTTTTAAAGTATTCGAACACGTTTACCTTTATTTTGCTGTATAATTTTTTATCAAATCTTAGACCCACACCCACACCATGAGCAATCAAGCGCACTACAAAGGTTTTGCGACAACCGCCATCCACAAAGGACAAGAACCCGACCCGCTCACGGGCGCAGTAACGGTGCCGCTTTACCAAACTTCTACCTACGCACAAGAAGGAATTGGGCAGCACAAAGGCTTTGAGTACGCACGGACGCACAATCTCACGCGCTCGAAGTGGGAAGAAAACTTTGCTGCGTTGGAACAAGGCACGCACGGATTCGCCTTTGCAAGCGGCTTGGCTGCGATTGATACCGTCATGAAGCTCCTTTCGGCGGGCGACCACGTGCTTGCTGCCGAAGATATGTACGGCGGCACGTTTCGCCTCTTCGACAAGATTTTACGCCGTTTTGGAGTAGAATTTTCCTACGTGGATATGACCAATCTTGATGCCGTGAAAGCAGCAATCAAGCCGAACACAAAAATGCTTTACACCGAAACGCCCACCAATCCAATGATGATGCTGACGGATTTGCGCGGTGTGGCAGCCCTGAAAAATACTGCGCAAGGCGCAGCAATGCTTGTTGTGGATAATACCTTTGCAAGTCCGTATTTCCAGCAGCCGCTCACGCTTGGCGCAGATATTGTGCTGCATTCGGCAACGAAGTATCTGGGCGGGCATTCCGACCTTGTAAGCGGCATCGTTGCGACGAATCGTGCAGATATTGCCGAGCAGTTAAAATTCCTCCAAAACGCTGCTGGAGCCGTGCCAGGACCCTTTGAATGTTGGCTTTGTCTGCGCTCGGTGAAAACACTGGCGGTGCGCATGAAGCAGCACGAGGAAAATGCGATGAAAATTGCGGAATTTTGCGCCGCGCACAAAGGCATTCAAAAAGTGTATTATCCAGGCTTGAAATCGCATCCGCAACATGAGCTTGCAACCAAGCAAATGCGCGGCTTTGGAGCAATGATTTCGATAGAATTAGGCTCACTCGAACAAGCACAACAATTTGCCAAGAAGGTGCGCGTCTTTACCTTAGCCGAGTCGCTGGGCGGCGTAGAATCACTCGTTTGCCATCCCGTGAGCATGACGCACGGCAGCGTTCCGAAAGAAACCCGCGACCGACTGGGCGTAACCGACGGTTTGGTGCGGCTTTCGGTCGGTATTGAAGATATTGAAGATTTATTGCAGGATATTGAGCAAGCACTCAGCTAAAGGATGAAATTTGAGGGATGAGGGATGAAAGCCTCATCAATCTTTGCTTCTTCCAGCCCTCTCCCAGAGGGAGAGGGCTTCAGAGCTTGCTTGAAAACACTGACTCTCGTCCTTAGTCTTAGCTCCTTCTCCTTTTGGGAGAAGGCGGGGATGAGGGAAATACACACAAGTACAAATTCGGTCAAAATCAACACGACAACAGGTCAGAAATAGCATGAATACTAGGTCCTACCACCACCATTTTCGGAGCGACGTATGAAATTAAACCGTGAGCTTTTTCCCAGCGAACCTTTCCCGAAGGCTTCCTCGACAGGCTTCCCGTACAAGTATTTGAGCGGGATTGACACACCCTACGACCTTCGCCAACTCCCTCCCGAAGCCGTTCCTGCGGTCGCGGACGAGGTGCGCGAATTTATGGTCGATACGATTACCCGCGTAGGCGGACACTTCGGCGCAGGGCTGGGCGTGGTAGAACTGACGACCGCGCTGCATTACGTCTTCAATACCCCGCAAGACCGCATCGTTATTGACACGGGGCATCAAGGCTATCCGCATAAAATCTTGACGGGTCGCAAAAACGAATTATATTCCATTCGCCAAAAAAGCGGGCTTTCTGGCTTTCTGAAGCGCGACGAAAGCGAATACGACAGTTTTGGCGCAGGACACGCAACCACAAGTATTTCTGCGGCATTGGGCATGGCAACCGCACGCGACCTGAAGGGCGAAGATTACAACGTCGTGGCAGTTATTGGCGACGGCGCAATGACGGGCGGTCTGGCGTATGAGGCAATGAATAACTGCGGTATTCAAAAGCGCAAAATTCTCGTTGTGTTGAATGACAACAATATGTCCATTGCACCGAATGTTTGGGCGATTTCCAACTATTTTACCAATGTTTTTGCGTCGCCGACGTTGCAGAAATTGCGCGAAAAAGTGATTGACGTGACCGAACAAACAGGCGAATTTGGCGACCGCTTCCGCAAGGTGGCGCAACGCCTTGAAGGTGGCATAAAAGCAGTGATTACCCCTGGAATGCTCTTTGAAGCACTTGGTTTTCGCTATTTTGGTCCCGTGAACGGGCATAACGTTCCGCAGCTTATTAAAATTTTGGAATTGGTAAAAGATATTGAAGCACCTGTGCTGTTGCATATCACCACGCAAAAAGGCAAAGGCTACGCGCCCGCCGAAGTAGATAAGCAATTCCTTCATGCGATTGGAAAAATTGATAAAATCACGGGCAAATCCTTAGCGAAAAAGCCAGAAGTCGTGCCACCACCCTTGTACCAGAACGTCTTTGGGCAAGCAATGGTCGAGATTTGCCAAACAAATCCGCACGTCGTCGGCATCACGGCGGCAATGCCCGACGGAACAGGCTTGAACATTCTCGCCGACAAAATGCCAGAGCGCGTAATTGACGTGGGCATTGCCGAAGGACACGGCGTTACGTTTGCGGCAGGTATGGCGTGTGAAGGAACGGTGCCAGTAGTAGCGATTTACTCCAGCTTCCTCCAACGCGCATTTGACCACATTGCCCACGACGTTGCCTTGCAAAAACTACACGTCGTTTTCGCGCTCGACAGAGGCGGTCTTGCGGGCGCAGACGGTCCGACGCATCACGGTGTGCTGGACTACGCCTATTTGCGCATCATTCAAGGCATGGTGGTGATGGCTCCAAAAGATGAGCAGGAATTACGCGATATGCTCTATTCGGCGGTTCACAGTGCAGAATTTAAGAAAGGTCCTGTTTCCTTGCGCTACCCGCGTGGGAACAGCATTGGCGTAGAAATAAAGCCAATGAAAATGCTTCCACTCGGCAAATCAGAAACCTTGCGCAAAGGGCGCGATGTGGCGATTATTGCGATTGGAAATATGGTACTGAAATCCCTGAAAGCCGCAGAATTACTCCGCGAGGAAGGCATTGATGCTGAAGTTGTCAATGCTCGCTTCGTCAAGCCGCTTGATACCGCCATGTTGGACGATATTTGCAGCCGCTTTGAGAAAATCGTCACAGTGGAAGACGGGCAAATACAAGGCGGATTCGGCTCTGCGGTGCTGGAATACGTCGGCACAAAGCACAATCGCAATGTGGATGTACATATGCACGGCATTCCCGATATCTACGTCGAACACGGTACACAGGACGAACTCTGGACGGAACTTGGCTTAGATGCTCAGGGCATTGCGAGTGTTGTGAAGGAGCATATTGGTTTTCCGCAACGCGGCATTCCGCAGCATTTGGAGATGGAATTAGCGGTGAAGTAAAATTATTCAAATGGAAAAAAGTGCGTGTCAGCCCTGCAAATGCTATATTTGCAGGGCTTTTTTCTATCGTTTTCATCACAGGAGAAAATTTGTCTATGAATGCTTTTATCAACTTTTTTATGCCACCTTCGGCAAAAAGTGCAACACCAGAAACGGTCGTATCTATGCGCTTTCTGGTGATTGTCTTGCTTGTGTTGATTGGTATGTTTTTGCCTTTTGTGGTCATGTTTTTTGCGGTGTTTTCCGCACCAGGTGTTGCTGCGATTGTCTTTGGTGATGCCGTATTTCTCTGCTTGCTTCTGTGGGCGTACCATTTGGGTTTGTCGTTTCATTGGACAAAAAATCTTGTTGTCGCTGCCACAAGTGTGCTGATATGGGCGGTCATCGTGGTAACAGGCGGTATGTACGCGCCAGGAATGATGGTTATTTCTTCAATAACAGCACTGGCATTTGTGATGCTGGGCAATACCTTAGGCTGGTTTTGGGCAGGAGCGTCCTCACTCTTTGGAGTGGTTATGGTGATTATGAGCTTCAATGAAATTCCCCTGCCAATGTTGTATAATGTAGATACCAAGCCGCTTTTGCAGGCGTTCTATGTTGTGCAAGCGCACCTCATCACGGCGACTGCGGTGGCAATTATGGAAAGCCGCTCGGTTGCATTTCGCAAGGCAGCCGAAGCAGACAAAGAAGCCGCTCGTCTCGCTAAAGACCGCGCTGAAGCTGCTGCGAGCGACCTTGCACAAGAAAAAGCCTCTGTGGAATCCCGTGTTCATGCGGCAACGCTCGAAAGCGAGGAACAACGACATTTGCTGGAAAATAATGCGGGAGAAATCCTTGCGGTGTTGCGTCGCCTTGCATCGGGCGATTTTACAGCTTCAGTGGAGTTGCATTCCAGCTTCCATCCTCGCATGAACGATATTGCGACAACATTAAACGAAACAGTCGGAAATATCAGTACGCTTCTTCGGCAGCTCAAAGAGGCAGTGGGCGAGACCAACGAAATTGCGGCGCAGGTAAGCACCGCATCCAACCAAATGTCGGCAACTGCCGAAGAGCAAGCCGCACAAACAGGCGAAGTAAGTATATCCGTTGAAGCAATGGCGCGGGCGTTGGGCGAAAGTGCGCAGCAGACAGCGATTGTGGCTGCGCTCTCGAAAAGCAACGGCACGTCGGCATCGAAGGGAACAGCCACGATGCAAGAAGTAATTGGGAAATTTAACGATATTGCGCGGGTTGTGGAGGAATCAGTCGTTGTGGTGCAGCGTTTGGGCGATTCGAGTGCGGAAATTGGTGAGATTGTGCAGGTGATTGAAGAAATCGCCGACCAAACGAATCTTCTTGCGTTGAATGCTGCTATCGAAGCCGCTCGCGCTGGCGACCAAGGACGCGGCTTTGCAGTGGTTGCTGATGAAGTGCGCAAACTCGCCGAGCGCACCGCTCAAGCCACAAAGCAGATTGCCACGACAATTCGGCAGATTCAGCGCGAGACCACGCAGGCAGTGGTCGGTATTCGCAAAGGCAATTCGGAGCTGAGTACGGGACTAACACTTGCCAAAGAAGCGGGTGCGTCGCTGAATAACATCGTTTCTGGCGCGAAGGAAGTAGATGAGTCGTTGCGAGATGTAGCGCAAATGGGGCGCGAGCAATCCACAACAGGAAATACCGTCGCTCAAAATGTAGAGCAAATCGCCTCTGCGGTAGAAGAAACTGCTGCTGGAATCACGCACATTGCCGCTTCTGCTGAACGCCTGAGCAATGTAACAGCGCACTTACAGCGTCTTATTGCGCGGTTCCGGGTGGTCGAAACGGCAGCTACTTCTCCTGCGAGGCACTTAGAGTCTACTTCGCAAGCAAAGCAGCTTGTCCCCAGCACGTCTGAAGGGGAGCTTGTTTCCACGCATCGCTACGGAGAAGTTCGCTGGCGAGGTAACCTCAAAATACTTCATTTTATCTGGTTTCCCGAAACCGCGCAAATGCTGAACCGTGAGTTTCAAGAGCGCGTCGGGCATTTAGCGAGTTTGTGCGAGAAATACCGTCCTGCTTGTATTTATGTGGATGCCGTAGAGAATCGCCATGTTGTTACGCCGAATCTCTTGGAATGGCACGATACGGAAATTGTGCCGCGCTACGTGGCATCGGGAGTGCGCAAAATGGCATTCCTCACGCCAAAACAAGCACTTTCGGCTTCTAGCACAGAGGAAATTTTTCAAGAAGATACTGCTGCTATGCAGCTACAAGTGAAGTTTTTTGACAACGAAGAAACTCTTTTGAAGTGGCTTCAAAGCTGATGTCTGTGGTGTTTTTTCTTAGGCTGGCACGTGTTCGGTAGTGCTATTGCTCGCACCATTATTGCGGGCAAGGGCAGCCAAGCCAGAAATGCCCATTGGTGCATTTGCAAGGCGGACGTTCAGTTGATTTGCTCGCTCGCCCAGTTCTGACAAGGTCAGGCTTTTGCAGAGTTGGTGCAAGCGGATGCGCATTCCTGTCCAGTTTTCGTGGGCTGGGCAGGGGTCGGCATGACCGCAGCCAGGCAAGCCAAAAAGGCACTCATGGAAAATTTCTGAGCCGTCTATTGCGTCGATAATATCGGCGAGCGTAATTGAAGAAGCTGGACGCGCAAGCGCAATGCCGCCGTTCGGACCGCGATACGACACCATAATTCCTACTTGCGTAAGATTCTGCAAGACTTTCGTCAGAAAGTGGAACGAAATATTTAGTTTTGTAGCGATTTGTTGAATCGAAACATACTCGTTTCTTGGAAGCGAAGCTACATAAATCGCAGCTTGTACGCCATACACACAGCTTTTAGATAACAACATAAAACTCAATCCTATCAAGTAATGGTATTGGATAACGTCATGATTTCAATGGTGGTGCTTTGAACAATCACTGAATTATTTCATTGAATTATTGCAAGACGAAAAAGCACAGTTTAATACTTAATGCTTCGGACGAATGTAATTTATCATTATTGTACCTTTTTGTCTGCAAAGATTTTTTTTGTAGTTTTTGGGGTGTGTACAGTGAATCGCTCGATATATTAGAGTTTATCTCGAATAAGGTTTTTAGGATTTTGGAGCAAGGCAGCATGCTGCCTTGTTTCGTAAAAAAGTCTATTCGGAATAAAGTCTATTGAAGCCATATTCATCGTTGTTCTCTTCTATACTAAAAAAGGTTAAGAATTGCATATCAAAAAGTGAAGGCATTGAGATGTAGTCCACCTTTGAGGTGGACTACATCTGAAGCAACAAACCTTTTTCAGTATAAATTCCTTTCAGATTTCTGCCGAACAATTCTTCTTTTTTAATTCTTTCTTCCATGACTATTCTCATTATTGATGACGATGAAGCCGTCTGCGCTTCGCTGCGCCTTGCTTTGAAACAGGCTGGCTATCAGACACGCGCCGCTCACAATCCGCGAGGAGCCGTGCAGATCTTGAAACAAAGCGGCGGTAATAATGATAATGATAATGATAATGATAATGATAATGATAATGATAATGATAATGATAATGATAATGATAATGATAATGATAACGATGATGCCATTGGGTTGGTCATTCAGGACATGAATTTTGGCAAAAATAGCGATACAAGCGGCACAGACGGCATTGCGCTCTTGCAAGAAATCAAGGCTCTCAAGCCGCATTTGCCTGTTATTCTGATGACTGCCTGGGCTTCGCTGGATATTGCTGTGCGTGGAATGCGTTTGGGCGCGGCAGATTTTCTCACCAAACCTTGGACAAACGAACAGATTGTTCGGAGCGTCGAGACGGCATTGCAGCTTGCTGTGGAGCATTCTCCTTCGCAAAGTTTTTCTCAAGATGCAACACAACATCAGACAGTTTTTTCGCGCAAAGAATTAGACGCGAAGTATGATTTTTCCAATATCATCGGCAATGACCCCGCCATCGTGAAACTGCTCGCGCTTATTGCGCGAATTGCTCCAACACAAGCATCGGTGCTGATTACGGGCGAAAGCGGCACGGGCAAAGAGTGCGTCGCCGATGCTATCCACCGCAACAGCCCGCGCTTCGCTGCGCCGTTTGTGAAAGTAAACGTTGGCAGCATTACGCCAAGTTTGTTTGAAAGTGAAATGTTCGGACACGTCAAGGGCGCGTTTACCGATGCAAAATTCGACCGCGAAGGCAGATTTGAAGCCGCTCACACTGGTACGCTCTTCTTGGATGAAGTTGGCGATATGCCGCTTGATGCGCAAGTAAAACTGCTTCGCGTTCTGCAAGACCGCACCTTTCAAGCCGTTGGCAGCAGCAAAACGAAAACCGCCGATGTCCGCGTGGTTTCTGCCACGAATCGCAATGTAGCGGCAATGATTCAGCACGGGAGCTTCCGTGAGGATTTATTTTATCGCTTGAATCTTATCACGCTTCATTTGCCGCCGCTCCGAGAGCGCAAGGGCGATATTCCCGTGCTTGCGGGGCATTTCCTTCGCGCAAATGCGCAGGTGTACAATCGTCTGGATATGAGCCTCAGCCGAAACGCTCTTCAATGGCTGCAAGAACAACATTTCGCGGGCAATATTCGTGAATTAAAGCACCTTATTGAGCGCACTCTTCTCATGGCAGATGCAAACACGCTCACGGCGGATGATTTCCGCGCTGCGCTCAATGGGCAAGAAGGCTCGCAAAGCGTAGAAATGCTTGCTCCCAGCCAAGAATCTTTGCCGCGTGTAGGTTCAATGTCGTTGGATGAAATTGAACGCGCTATGATTGTGAAGGCAATTGAGGCATATCCGCGCAACATTACGCATATCGCGGAAGCTCTCGGCATCAGTCGGAATGCGCTCTATCGGCGTTTGGAGAAATACAATATCCACATATAATATCCACATTTGAGCATTGGGAACTATTCTTTGATGTTTGTATTTCTTCTTTTGTATTCTCCGTACTTTCTGCGTACTTTGGTGCGGGGATGCTTGCCCCGAATCGCTCTGAATTCTACAAGCATTTTGTCGTCGTGATTTGATTCATGTTCTGTTCGTGTACCACCCACTTTTCTTTTGTCTATGTCCACCGCGCCTCTTTCAGCAACGGATACCGCACAATCGGCGGCACTCCGCGAAAGCCTTGGAAATTCACTTCTTATCAACACCGTTAAGCTCTTTTCTTTGCTTGCCAAAGCCGACAGCAACGTTACGCAAGCAGAGCGCGATTATGTCCGCTTTTATTTGGATTCCATCTACCACGCGCCCGTTGCGCAGTATTTGTACGAGCAGTTCGAGGTCTTTGTCGAGGCGAATATTGATGCCGAAGCCGCCGCCGCACAGATTCGCACGGGATTTTCGTATGAAAATCGTGTGTTTATTTTGATGAAAGTCTATGAGCTTGCCGCCTCCGACAGCATGGACGATATTGAGCGCGAAACAGCCCGCAAAATCGGGCGCATGATTGGGCTTGCCGATGCCGATATTTGCTTTGTCGAAAGCATCTACGACCTTCCTTCTAACGAAACCTTAGAAATTGCTAAAAAATCAGAAATTATTTCTATCCACATCGGCGACGATGCGCAGCTTTTCGATATTGTCCTCCCGTTTCCCCTCTTGGATGTTGAGATTTTCAAAATTCGCAGCATTTACATCATTCTTCAGAAAAACGACCGTCATCCCGTGAAAGTCGGCGGCGTGGCGATTGCGGGAAAAACCTCGCGCAATCTCCTGAACGCCACAAAAATCCAGCACAATCAGTCTATTTCGGTTAATGAATACACTATCAATTTTGAAGACCTGAGCTATTATTTTCAGCTCAAAACCAAGACCCTGCTTGGTTTTGCGCTTTTTGTTTCGCGGCGTATCAACGTTGATAGAAAAACTACCGAGTTCGTTCTTTCGCAAATGCCGAGCATGGACGACGTGATGCTAATTGAATTTACCAAGCTCTTTATCATTCTCACACCGCTCGGCGTAACGGATTCGGACTTGGGCAAACTCGCCAACGAGCTTGTTGTGAATGGGCGCGTGGTGGAAAATCAAATTTATGTGAATTTGAACGATAACGTGCTGATTGGAAATTGTCCTATCAATTTGCGCAAGCTCGCCTTCCAATATGGCTTGGAAAGCGAAGTGTTCACATTCGACCCCAAGAAAGACGCTATCACCTTTGGCAATTATATTGGCTCGGATATTCAGTTTAATGATGGTCTTGTCAAACGCTGGCAAATCAAGGTTTCACGAGCCATGAAGGGCAATGAAGTCGAATATACCTTGCATCCCGAAGGCTGTCCGCATCGCATCGGCATCAACGGTGAAGCCATTTCCAAGCCGACGGTGGTGAATGCAGAGGCGCATATTTTCATTGCCAAGCAAGTATTTCACTGTTCGTTTCAAGGCGGTTTGGTGCGCTCGGAGCCGTTCCGTTTCCGTGATTTTATCGCAAGCGGTGTGCGGTATTGCTTCCAAGACAACACGCTCGCGCTCGACGACGTTTCCTTTGAAATTGACTACGGCGACCTCGTTGCCGTGATGGGACCCTCTGGCTGCGGTAAATCCACGCTTCTGAATATCATCAACGGCTACAACAAGCCCAACGACGGCAATATCGAAATCAATGCCTACGACTTGCACCACGAATATTCCGCGCTGAAAGATTATCTTGGCTACGTGCCGCAAGACGACTTGCTTTTCGAGAATTTGACTGTTTTTGAGAATCTCTACTACAACGCGAAATTGCGCCATCCCGACATGACGGAAGACGAAGTGACGCTGCTTGTCCAGCAAACACTGATAGATATTGACCTCGTCGAAAAGCGCGACATCAAGGCGGGAAGCCCCACGCAGCGCACCTTGTCGGGCGGGCAGCGCAAGCGCGTGAACATTGGTCTTGAGCTTCTGGCGGATGCGGATGTGTATTTTCTTGATGAGCCAACATCGGGCTTGTCGTCGAAGGATTCGGAGAAAATTATTGAATTGCTGCAACGCCTGACGCTCAAAGGAAAAATCGTGTTTGTGGTGATTCACCAGCCAAGCTCGAAAATTTACAAGATGTTCAGTAAAATTCTCTTCCTCGACAAAGGCGGAAAAACGGCGTTCTTTGGCGATAGCATGGCGGCTTTGGCATATTTCAAGACGCATTCCGCCGAATCACACATTTCCTCCACGCCTATCAATCCTGAGGCGGCGGCGGCAATGGTGGAATGCCCCGTCTGCAAAAACGTCGAGCCAGATTTGCTCTTGGAAACGCTCGAAGAACCGCTCCGCGACATCGACGGCGTACCGCTTTCGCAGCGCAAATATGCACCGAATTACTGGAAAGAAAAGTTTTTGGAATTCCGCGCCTCCGTGCATCGCTTGACGATTGAAGACAGTGAGCGTGTATCGCTGCCACCCCCGAAAATGCTTGCTCCGAAGGAAAAATGGGCGCAGTTTCGCGCTCTCTTGACGCGCAACTTCACGAACAAATTCCGTGACCGCTCGAACCTCATCATCACGTTCTTGGAAGCACCCGTGTTGGCGATTGCCGTTGCGTTTATTTTGCGCCATGCGCCAGGATTTGGCGTGGAATATACTTTTTTCCAAAACGACAATGTTCTGATTTATATTTTCCTTTCGGTGATTATTTCCACCTTTTTGGCAATCACCAACAGCATTGATGAAATTATCAAGGATGCAGCAATCCTACTCCGTGAGCGGATGCTGAACATTGGAAATGTGAGCTATTACGCTTCAAAATTCATTACATTGCTTGTGTTTGCCTTTTTGCAGAATGTGCTGTTTGTGGCATTTTCCTTTCCGATTTTGCAACTGCGCGAGCTGTACGTGCATTATGTGTTGTTCCTGACGCTGGTATCGGTGAATGGTCTGGCATTAGGTTTGCTCGTGTCGGCGTTGCCCAATCTCTCGTCTAAAGCGGCGTTCAACATTGTTCCGCTTATTTTGATTCCGCAAATTATTTTTGGTGGCGCACTGATTTCCTTCAGCGAAATGGACCACTTGAAAATCAATCCAACCCGCGAAATTCCTGAGATTTGCCAAATTATTCCCGCACGGTGGGCGTATGAAGGCATGATGACAATGCAAGACCGCTATAATAGCTTTCAGCCCGTGGACGATGAACTGCAAAGCCGCGCCAATGGCGTTCTTGCGGTGTATGACGTGCGCGATGCTGCGGTCAAAGAGCGCGATGCTCTGGCGGCGCAGGATTCGAGCGGAAATGTAGCAAATGCCGGCGCAAATGCGGGCGCGAATCAAGCACGAATTACCGCGCTGAACGCAAGCATTGAAGCGGCAGAGCAGCGCATTGGCGAATACGAGCGCAATAAAGCGGGCTTGGATTCGTTGATTGAAAAGCATCGTTTAGGTTATCAAGACAAATACGGTAATCAGGAAATTCACCGTCAAATTATGGAAGCGCAGGACAAACTCCGCGAGATTTTGAGCCGTACCGACAGCCTTACCCAAAAACCAATTATTGAAAAAAGCTCGGTAAATCTTATCCATTATCCGTTGCTCATTAGCGAAAAGCGTGTGCCGCTTACGCACATTACGATTCCAACGATTTTTTACAACTCCGTCATTTTGCTCATTATCACGCTCGCCGCCGTTGGCGCGGCACTGGTGATGCTGAGTTTGCGCGAGCGCATCTTGGATGCTGTCTTCCGCTTGACCAAGATGTTCCAGCGAAATCGCTCATAAAATCCGTGAGCAAAAGCATGAGCAATGATGTTTTTTTTGTGTAGTTTTGCGATGAACTTCGAGCAAACGTCTCACTCCAATAACAATTCTTCACCAATTTCCCAGAAAGCTATGGAAACCTCTTCACCCTCGCCAAAGCAAGGATTTACGCGCCATGCAGCCCTTTTGCTCTTGGTAGCGTGTGCCGCACTAACGATGCAATCTTGCTCGCGCAGCGAAGAAGCACGGAATACCTCGCAGGGCGCACCACATCAAGCCTCAAGCCAAGAAGTACAATCTGCGGGAATGGGCATAGAGAACGCAGCAGACGATAAATCCACCGCCGCACCACCACCAACAGCAAAGGTCTTTGCCTTACAAAAAGTGGATGCACCGCAAAATGGCAAACGCGCTGATTTTGCGTGGCTGGACGGTAAAAAAACAGTAAAACTTTCGGAAGCATCAAAAGGCAAGCCAGTGTTTATCAATTTCTGGGCGACATGGTGTCCGCCATGCCGGCGTGAATTGCCCGATATTGTTGAATTGCAGAAAGAGTATGGCGCGAAAGTTGTCTTTATTGGTGTGGCTTTTGAGAATGAAGCAACAGCCGCACAAGCAGCACCGCTTGTGAGTTCGTTTGCAGAAAAAAATAATCTTGGCTACGTGAATATTGTTGGCGATGAAAAATTAGTCGGCAAAATTTCTGCTGCTTATGGCAATGTGGAGGCACTTCCGACAACCTTTATTATTGATAAAAATGGTGTTGTGTTGGACAAGCTCATCGGTGGGCGCTCGAAAGAAGACTTTCTTTCAGCATTAAAAAAGGTATTGTAAAAATGTCGTAACATAAATTGTTTTCATGCTTTAAACCTTCTTCTGGTGCGCCTTCTCTTACAAGAAACTCACCAGTTGGAAACGTGTGAAAAGTTGTACAAAGAGTTGGAAAAGGTTTTGAAAAGCGTATGAGAAAGTGTATTTTTTAGCAAAACTGATGAAAAAACTGATGAAAAAATTATTACTTACTTACTTACATTATACCACAGAATTGAAGGACATGGCATGAAATCAAGAGTTTGTATGGTGCTGGGTGTGCTGGCTGGATATATGCTTGCTCTTACGCCATCGTTTGCACAGAAAATCGTGAACTTTGAAGGTATTGTCGTTTTTAAGAAAAAAGGCGAAACTGCGGGCGTTATAGATTCTGTTTCTATGCGCTTGTATATCAAAGGCGATAAATTTATGGCGGAGGATGTGAACGATGCAAACCAACCCCGCATCATTGTTGATACGAAAAAGAAATCTATTTTTATGATAACCGACCGTACCCGTGAGTATATGCAAATGCCCACGCCTCCTGCTCCACCCACTGTTCCAGCACGCCCACCACAAAAAACAGGTAAGACCGACCAAATGGCTGGTCATGTTTGCGAACAATGGTTAGAAAAAACAGGCGATACTGACATGGAGCTGTGGACTTCCAACGATCTGGGTAAACTCTCGCTGCCAAGTGGTACAATGGGTGTGAATCTCATTTCATCGCAGAATATGGCGACGTTCCTGAAAAATAGCAATATGTTTCCGCTCCTCTTTGTGGAGCGCAATAAAAATGGGCGCGAAATTACACGGCTTGAGGTTGTCAGTGTAGAGAAAAAGAACTTGAATGAAGCTGTATTCGACCCGCCGCAAGGATATAGCAAAATGATTGTTCCGTCGGATGTGCCAACCCCTGTAGATTTGGGTAAAAAGAAGAAAAAATAAGCCAAATATATGCTCAAGAAAAAAGCCATATCAGAAATGATATGGCTTTTTTTTGTTTCCTACAAGAGATTTGATGCTGTTTTTATGCTTTATATTTTCACAAGCGCGAGAATCTTCTCGGTCATTTCCTTCGTCGAAAGCGCGTTTTCTTTGGTAAGGTCTGCTGTCCGTGCGCCCGCTTGCAGAGCGGCTTGGACGGCATTCTCAATCGCACTTGCTTCGCTCATCAAGCCGAGCGAATGCCTCAAAAGCATTGCCGCGCTTAAAATTGTCCCAATCGGATTTGCAATGCCTTTTCCTGCAATATCAGGCGCAGAGCCGTGAATAGGCTCGTACAAGCCGCGTGGGAAGCCGTGCGCGTTTGTTTGTGTGCCAAGCGAAGCCGAGGGCAGCAAGCCCATTGAACCCACTAAAACAGCCGCTTCATCGGTCAAAATATCGCCGAAGGTATTTTCTGTTACCAGCACGTCGAATTGCGCGGGCGACATCACAAGGCGCATGGCGGCTGTATCGACAAGCACGTGCTGAAGCGTTACGGTGGGATAATCCTTTGCCATTGCGGTCGCGTGTTCGCGCCACAAGCGGGATGTTTCCAAGACGTTTGCTTTGTCCACGCTGCTAACGTTTTTGCGCCGTCCTTCGGCTAATTGAAAGGCAAGTTGCAAAATGCGCTGCACTTCGTAATCGTGATATTCCAGCGTATCAACCGCCGTAATGCCGCCACCCACGCGGGTTCGGCGTTCTTTCGGTTGCCCAAAATACAAGCCGCCCGTGAGTTCGCGGACAACGAGGAAATCAACATTGGCGAGCAGTTCAGGGCGAAGCGGCGAAGCGTAGGCAAGCTCAGGATACGCCTTCACGGGACGCAAATTTGCATACAAGCCAAGTGCCTTGCGAATAGCAAGCAAGCCGTCTTCAGGGCGTGTGGTGGCTTTGGTATTGTCCCATTTCGGACCGCCCACTGCGCCGAGCAAAATAGCATCCGCGCCAGAAGCCGCATCAATACTTTCTTGTGGGAGTGCGCTTCCCGTCGCATCAATCGCGCAGCCGCCAATGAGTGCTTCTGAAAACGAAAATGTATGGGAAAATGTTTGGGCAATATGCTCCAAAACCTGCTTTGCTGCTTGGCTTACTTCGGGTCCAACGCCGTCGCCGCCAAGAATGAGAATGTGTGCGTTCATAGAAAATGGATTGTCATTGCAAAATAAACGATGAATTGTTCCGAAGATTTGCACACGACAAAATCTCTGGGGCGCACGTAAAATCAAGATTCAGTGGCACAGACATTCTTGTCTGTGTTTTCCGCCTACAACCTGCACTAACACTCACAGACAAGAATGTCTGTGCCACTACTAAAGAAATTTTGTCATGTACTGAGATTCCGAAGTGTGATTGCTCAAGATACAATTTTTATGTCGTAAAAGCCAGTGTTTACGCGCTTTTCAATTTCACACTGCATACCCAAATTCCTGCATCGTAAAGCGAATCTTCTCCTGCATTGCAGGCGTATTCCAGGAATGTTCAATGTCCGGAAAGCGCATAATTGCTGCAAAAAGCGCGTTTTGATGCTCCATTTCCCGAAGCGCGTTCACGTAGGGAATATGCGAAAACGTCACCATCGAATACACGGGCAAAAACGCCTCGCCGTAGCGCAAATGCAGGTCTTGTTCAATTTTTTTGCGCAATAAAAATTTGGGGTCGGCGACACGCTCACTCATTTCAATAAAATTCTCCATTGCGAGTCGCGCAATCGCATCAGCATTGGGTTTGCGGGCAAGTTGGTATTCGTTCATAGCTTCCGCCCATCTATTTTCGTGTTTGCTAAGGAGTTCATCGAAAACGCGGCAGTCCTCAAAGCCAGCATTCATGCCTTGTCCATAAAAAGGAACAATCGCGTGAGCGGCATCGCCGATGAGCATTGCTTTGTCCTGAATCGTCCAAGGAGCGCACCGAATCGTTACCAGCGACGACGTAGGATTGTGAAAAAAATCCTCCGTGAGCGTGGGCATGAGCGCGAGTGCGTCGGGGAAGAGTTTTTGGAAACAATCTTGCACGTCTTCTGCCGTGCGAAGCGCGTGAAAACTGGTCTCGCCCTCAAACGCCGCCTCAAAAGGAAGAAACAAGGTGCAGGTAAATGAGCCATCGCGGTTCGGCAGCGCAATGAGCATAAAACGGGCGCGGGGCCAGATGTGGAGCGCGTTGTTGCTCATTTTCCAGCTTCCATCGGGGTTTGCTGGTATGGAGAGTTCTTTGTAGGCGTGGTCGAGGTAAAATTGCTCGTAATTGAAGCGTTCCCGCTTTTGCATTGCCGAGCGCACGGGCGAATACGCGCCGTCTGCGCCGATAAGGCAATCCGAGCTATGCGAAAAATGCTTGCCATTTACATCTACAAATTCCGCCGTTGCTTGTTCTGGTGCGACTTCCAGACAACGCGCAGAAAAATGGAGTTTGATATTTTGTTCGGTTTCAGCAGCATCCAAAAGGAGCTTGTTCAAATTCGTGCGCGAAACGGAATAAATCGCCTCGCCGTCCTTGCCGTAGGGCTGAAACACCGCATCACCACTTGCTGTGTGAATCATGCGCCCGTACATCGGGAGACCGATTTGCGCGATGTCGAATTTCTGCGCAGCCGCATCATTGCTCATTGCATCATTGCTCATTGTCTCATTGCTTGATGCATTTCCTGAACCAATTCCCGCCGCTTCCAACGCCCGCAAGCCGCGCAGCGACAGCGCGAGATTGATAGACCGCCCACGTTCTGCTTCGGTGTGGCGAATATCAGCGCGACGGTCGAAAACATCAACGCTAATGCCGCGCTTGGCAAGGAATATCGCCAAGAGCGAACCGACAAGCCCTGCGCCAATGATACTTACGCGCTTTGGTGCGGAAGATTGCTGCGATTCGTTAGGATTCATGCGCTGTTGAGGGGAAAATTTGGGAAAAATAAGCAAAAACGGGGGTGAAAATACAAGTAAAAAAAACACGCATGGAAAGCACGATTATACGGCACTTTCAAGGCAAGCAAATCTACAAAAAGTTGGAGAAATCTTGTTCATACAATTCTTTCCTGCAATTTCTCCATTCAATTTGTCCAAACATTGCTTAATTTTCTTCTTCGTTTTCTCGCAACTGTTTTCTTTTTATTTAAGGGCAATTTTATGAAGTATCTTGTGCGCCGAAGCGCGTCATTGCTTGTCTGCACGTATTTGTATTTTTGTGTATATTCGCTATCACCACTCTTTGCGCAATCCTCTTCCCAAAAAGAATTTCCCTCAGAACCCGCACAAAAGCTGGCGTTTGACGGTTTAAAACTCCGCGCCATTGGTCCAGCAATTACTTCAGGGCGGATTTCTTCGATTGCGGTGCATCCCGCAAATAAGTCCACGTGGTACGTGGCAGCGGCTTCTGGTGGGGTTTGGAAGACGGTGAACAGTGGTATTTCGTGGTCGCCGATTTTTGAAAGCGAAGCATCGTATTCGATTGGCTGTGTGAGTATTGACCCCGCAAACCCGCATACCATCTGGGTTGGGACGGGTGAGAATAATTCGCAGCGCAGCGTTGGCTATGGCGACGGCGTGTATCGCTCGGATGACGGCGGCGCGTCGTGGAAAAATGTGGGGTTGAAAACGTCGGAACACATTGCCCGCATCATTATTGACCCACGCAATTCCAATGTCGTCTATGTCGCCGCGCAAGGTCCACTCTGGGCTGCAGGCGGTGAGCGCGGATTGTACAAAACTACCGACGGTGGAAAAACTTGGACTCAATCACTCAAAATTAGCGAAAATACGGGCGTTTCCGATATTGTCTATGACCCTCGCAACCCTGATGTACTCTACGCTACAGCCTATCAGCGTCGTCGCCACGCGTGGACGCTGATTGATGGTGGACCAGAATCCACGATTTACAAAAGCACCGATGCTGGCGCGACGTGGAATAAGATTGAAAGCGGCTTGCCGTCTGGTCAGATGGGGCGTATTGGTCTCGCAATTTCGCCCGTCAATCCCGATATTCTTTTTGCAACGGTGGAAGGCGCGAACAAAAAAGGTGGAATTTTCCGCTCCGTGAATCGCGGCGCGACGTGGGAGAAGCGTAATCCCTACGATGTGACGGCAATGTACTACGCCACGATTTACGCCGACCCGAAGGATGTTGATAGAATGTACGTGATGAATTTTCAAATTATGGTTTCCGACGACGGTGGAACAACGCTGAAGGCACTTGGCACAAAGGCGAAACACGTGGACAATCACGCAATGTGGATTAACCCCGAAAACCCGCATCATTACTTGGTTGGCTGCGACGGCGGCTTGTATGAAACCTTCGACAAAGGCGCACAATGGCGGCATACAACCAATCTGCCCATCACGCAATTCTACCGCGTTTCAGTGGACAACACCACGCCGTTTTACTACGTTTATGGCGGAACACAGGATAATTACTCGCTTGGCGGACCATCTCGCACCATCAGCGCGAGCGGACCAAATAACTACGATTGGTTTACAACGCAGGGCGGAGATGGCTTCAAATCTCAGATTGACCCCGAAAATCCGAATATCGTCTATGCACAATTTCAGCATGGTGGCTTGACACGCTACGACAAAAAAAGCGGCGAGAACCTAGGAATTAAGCCAATCGAAGGCAAGGGCGAGGAAGTGCTGCGGTGGAATTGGGACGCGCCGCTCATTATCAGCCCACACAGCCCATCACGTCTGTATTTTGCAGCAAATAAGCTCTTCCGCTCCGACGACAGAGGCAACACGTGGAAGCTCGTCAGCCCAGATTTATCGCGCCGTTTAGACCGCGACAAGCTCCCTGTGATGGGTAAAATCCAGCCAGCCGATGCTGTTGCAAAACACGCTTCGACCGCGCTTTATGGCAATATTTCTGCGCTTGCGGAATCGCCCAAAAAGGAAGGTTTTATCGTGGTCGGCACGGATGATGGTTTGGTGCAAATTACTGACGATGGCGGGAAGAACTGGCGTAAAATAGAGCCTGTTGGCGGTGTTTCCGACAAAGCGTACGTGAGCGCGCTTTTTTGCTCGCAGCACGATGCAAACGTCATTTACGTTGCCTACGACAATCACAAAAACGGTGATTTTAAGCCGTATTTGTTCAAGAGCAATGATGCGGGCAAAACATGGAATGCGCTCAAGGGCAATCTCCCTGAAAACGGCATGGTGCTTGCGATTGCGGAAGACCACGTTGCGCCGAATCTGCTCTTTGTCGGCACGGAATTTGGCGCGTTTGCGAGCGTGAACGGTGGTGCGGCGTGGAAGCAACTCAAAGGTAATTTTCCGACAATTCCCGTGCGCGACCTCGCTATTCAAAAGCGGGAAAACGACCTCGCGCTGGCTTCTTTTGGGCGTGGTTTCTATATTTTGGATGACTACACACCGCTTCGTGCCTTGGCTCAGAGCAAATTTGATGTAAGCAAAGAAGCAAGTATTTTTCCTATCAAAGACGCGCTCTGCTACGTGGAATCTACGCCCTACGGCGATAGAGGGAAAGGCTTTTTGGGCGAAACGTTTTACATTGCCGAAAACGCGCCATTTGGTGCGGTCTTCACGGTGTATGTAAAAGATGCGCTGAAAACAAAAAAGCAAGTTCGCGCCGATGCTGAAAAAGGCGGCTCAACCAAGTATCCAAGCGGTGAGGAGCTTCGTGCGGAAGAGGAAGAAGATGCTCCATCGTACTTTGCGACGGTTACAGATGTTAGTGGGAATGTGATTCGCCGCTTGAACGTTAGCAATAGTGCGGGTTTGCAGCGCGTTGTGTGGAATTTGCGCTATGCCGACCAAACGCCGATTGCACAGCATCAAGCCGAAGAAGCCGAATATGGTGGTGCGCGGGTTCTTCCGGGCGAGTACAAAGTGTTCCTTTCCAAGCGCGTGAACGGCGTAACGACAAGCATTACAGAGCCTGTTAGCTTCAATGTAGTGCCGCTTAATAACACCACGCTTCCCGCCACAGACCGCAAAGCACTCGTCGCATTTCAGCAAAAAGTAGCGAATTTGCAACGTGCTTTGTCGGGCGCACTAGACGTTGCAAATAGCACCAAATCTCGCCTCACGAACATCAAAAAAGCATTGGGCGAAACAATGTCTGCCGATGCACCGAAACTCCGCGACGAAGCGACAAGCCTTGAAAGCCGCATGAATACTCTCTTACGCGGACTTCGTGGCGATTCCTTCCTCGCTTCTCGCAACGAAGGTACGCCGCCAAGCATTCAAGAGCGTGTGAACAATATCGTTTATGAGCAGTATTCAAGCACCTCCGCGCCACCACAAACACACGTGGACAGCTACGCCGTTGCGGCACAGGAATTCGAGCAAGAATTGGCGAAATTGAAAGCGATTGTTGAAATTGAGATTCCGCGCATCGAAAAGGCAATGGAGGCTGCGCAAGCACCGTACACGCCTGGACGTGTACCAGAGTGGAAGGAAAAGTAAGCAAATATCTAGCTTCTGCGTGAGGGTCTCACTTCCCGGTGAGGCTCTCACTTGGTCGCTCACCCTCACGCGAGCATTTACCGAAGTGAGACCCTCGCTGACGGCTTCGCGTCTAGAAGCGAGAGCCTCACAAGACAAGATGAATACTCAATCACTACTCAAATTTTCTATGCAACATCCCATACAAATCGCACCATCACTACTCTCAGCCAATTTTGCCCGACTGGGCGAAGATGCCACACGCTGCAAAGAAGCGGGTGCGGACATTCTTCACGTGGACGTGATGGATGGTCATTTTGTGCCAAATATTACGATTGGTCCGCTCATTGTTGCAGCCTTGCGCCCAGTAACGACGCTGCCTCTGGACTGCCACTTGATGATTGAAAACCCCGACCGCTACATTCCCGCTTTTGCCGAAGCGGGAGCAGATTGGATTTCCGTTCACGTGGAAACCTGCCCGCATTTGCACCGTACCTTGTCGCTTATTCGAGAACACAAGAAGCGTGTTGGTGCGGTCTTGAACCCGATTACGCCGCTTCGCTACGCTTTTGATGCGGCGGAATATTGTGATTTTATTTTGCTCATGTCGGTCAATCCAGGCTTTGGCGGGCAGAAATTTATTTCGTCATTTTTGCGTCGGGCGCGGGAATTGCGGGAGTTTCTGGATACGCACGGCTTGGAACACGTTGAAATTGAGGTGGATGGCGGGGTTGTGGCGGGGAATGCAGAGGAAATTGTGCGAGCGGGGGCGAATATCCTCGTGAGCGGCTCTGGTGTGTTCTCTGGTGATGTACACAGCACTATTCCCGCGCTGCGAGCGGCGGCGGAGCGTGGCGGAACATAAGAGGTTCTGAGGAAGTGTCTTCTGCATTTCAAAACCTTGAAACTGCGGGAAAATTTGGACAAGTTAAAATTTTTCCGTACCTTTGTGGCTTGACTAATTGAGCATGAATATCCAAAAGTACATCGTTATTTCAGTTTATTTCGGGCTTTCTTTACGAAGCCCTTTTTTTGTTTCTTGTCATTTGTTTCTCGTTGCACCGTGAATCAAGCATTATGAGCAATGTCCAGACACAAGAGAATGCCGCACAAGCCGCCACCACTCTCGCACCCGCGATAGAAACGACGCTGCGCGAACTGTGCGCGAAAGAAAACGCTGTGCTTGTGGAAGCCATTGTGCGCGGCTCGAAGGAGCGACGCATTATCGAAATCTACGTGGATAAGCCAGAAGGCATTAGCCTTGAAGAATGTGGCGCACTTTCCGAGAAGATTGGCGAAATGTTGGAAGCAGAAAAAGCCTTCCCCGCCGCATATCGCCTAGAAGTTTCTTCGCCGGGCGTGTCGAGACCGCTTCAGTTCTCATGGCAATATCAGCGCAATGCAGGACGCTTGCTCGCGTTGGAGCTGACAAGCGGCGCATCTCTGAAAGGGCGTATCGGACAGCTTTTGCAGGATGCCGAACGCGGCGAAGTGTTGGTGCTGGAAGCTGCGAAAGCCAGCATTTCCAAAACAGCAGCGAAAAAAGCAGCTGCAAGCGGCGCACCGACCTATCCGATGGAAATTCCGCTTGGTGAGATTCGCTTGGCGATTGTTGAGATTGAATTTTAAGATTGTCAATGGAATACTAAAATCTTTGCAAGCCGCATAGAATCAGGCTTCAGTGGCACAGACATTCTTGTCTATGCTTTCCACCTGAAACCCGCGCCAATACTCACAGACAAGAATGTCTGTGCCACTACTGGGGATTCTATTGTAGGGCAAAAAGATTGCAAAAGTAAGATTGAAACGCTACAACGCAGACCACCACTCACAGAACTATCAACTGAAATCATAACAAACTCTGACCATTCATGGCACGGAAAGCAAAACCAAAATTTGATAAGAGCATTATTGTAGATGCTTTCGCGGAAATGGCGCGTGAAAAAGGACTCGACCGCGCTGTCTTGCAGGAAATTATTAAAGAAACTCTTTCCATGCTGGTACGCAAAAAGTACGGCGAGCGAGCAGAATTTGATATTGTTGTAAATATGGACAAAGGCGATATTGAGATTTATCGTATTTTGACCGTCGTGGAAAACGTCGAAGATGCGGTGTTGGAAATCGCACAAAATGAGGCAAATCAAGGCGCAGAAAGCTATGATATTGGCGATGAATTTTTGGAAGAAATTACGCTGGACAACATCGCGGAAAACTTCGGTCGCCGTCTTGTGAACACCGCTGGACAAACCTTGAACCAGCGCGTTCGCGATGTAGAACGCGATAACATTCAAGCGCAATTTGCCGAGAAACTGAATGAAATTGTTGTTGGCGAGGTGCATCAAATTCGCCGCTCGGATGTGTTCGTGATGCTGAACAACGTAGAAATGCGCTTGCCACGCGAAGAGCAGATTGCCCGCGAACGGTATCGCAAAAATGAGCCGATTCGTGCGATTATCAAAGAAGTTCGTCGCGGTGCGTCGGGCAATCCTGATATTATCATTTCTCGCGCCGATAATGCGTTTTTGGCAAAACTTTTTGAGATTGAAATTCCCGAAATTTACGACCGCCTTATCGAAATTAAAGCCATTGCCCGCGACCCGGGCGAGCGTGCAAAAGTGGCGGTACAGTCCTACGATGAGCGCATTGACCCCGTTGGGGCGTGTGTGGGCATGAAGGGGATTCGTATTCACTCGATTGTGCGCGAATTGGCAAACGAAAACATTGACGTTATCAATTATTCCGACGACCCAGCGACGTTCATTGCTCGTGCGCTTTCGCCAGCGAAAATCAAGGAAATCAAGGTTGTGCCAGAAACGCGCACCTGTTCGGTGATTGTTTCCGACGACCAAGTATCGCTCGCTATCGGCAAAAACGGTCAAAATGTCCGCTTGGCTTCGCGTCTGACGGGCTATTCGATTTCGCTGGTGAAAGAAGGTGTTGAGGATATTGAATTGATTGAATTCCGTGATGAGATGGGACGCGATTTATACAATCGCATTATCGAATCAGAAATTGATACCGCCCGCGAATTTTTGAACACCGACCCCGCGAAATTACTGGCGATTCAGGGAATGACGAAAGAATTATTGTTAGAATTACGCAGCATTATTTTGGAAGAATTTGGCGAGCGTGAATCGGGCGAAATGCGTGAGCATATCACCAATGCAGTGCTGAACGAATCTGGTATGGAGGTAGTGTCCAATGCAGGACACGCGCCAAGTCTGGCAGATTGATTTCTTTACTTTGAGAAAAACTCAAGAGAGATGCTGATGGGAAGTTTCGGCTGTATTTTAACTTCCACTGTTTCATTTATATTTATTCTATGGCAAGTACGGGAACAAAACTGTTTAAAATTGCTTCTCAAATCAACGTCGGCAAAGAAACCATTGTGGAGTTTTTGCAAGGCAAAGGTTTTTCTATTGAGAACAAAGCCACTGCGACTCTTACCGACGCAATGGTGGACCTCGTTATAGGGAATTTCCAAAAGGAAGCCTCCGCAGCAGAAAAGCAACGTGCGAAGACCACTCCTAAGGTGGATAATAGCGACGACCACACAGCACAAGGAGAGCAGCCTGCTCCTCATGCGCAGAATCCTGCCGATGCGCACACTGCTTCTACGCCTCCTCTGGCATATAGCCACGCTGCTGCCGCTTCCGTACTTCCGATGGAAGCATCATTAGCCTCTTTGATAGCACAGGACCGCATTTCCTCGGAAGAAAGTACCTTGCCTCAATCCTCCACCGCAGAAGCACCGATGCCCGTAGCCTCCAACGCGTTAGGAATTGCTGTTGGGACAGTAATTCAATTAGACGATACTTCCTCTCGTCGCTCGAAAGGCAGAATGGGGAAAGAGAAAGAAGTAGCTCAAGAGCTTGGCATGAAGCAGACCGAGATAGCATCAAAACTGGATGTTACGGCTGTGCTTCTTGATACTGATGCAAAACCCTCGCCGCAACAAACAAGCGACGCTAACGACAAACACATATCTCAGCCTACGCCAAAGCACACATCAGGAGAAACTCCGTCAAACCAAGTGATCTTAGATAAGAGTACACCGCCTCTTGTCGCGAGTGATGCTCCCAAGACTGAAGCCTCCACGGATGCCCAGCAACAGGATACGGTATTGCCGCAGGGTGCTGTGCAGAGTATCACTCCCACCGATGCAAGCACACACAGCCCTGATGATGACCATGAATCTGACAGCGATGATGACACACAGCACGACGAAAGCGGCAAACGCAAACGCAAAAAGCGCATTGGCGAAGTGTTCGTTGATAATGCTCCATATTCGACACCAATGCCGACGGGGCTGACAATTTTGGGTAAAATTGATCTTGGTGGTCCGCGCCGTTCCGAGCGCGGTGGCGCACCAGAGCGTGGAGGCAATCGTGGTAATAGTGGTAATAGCGGCGGCAGTAGTGCTGGTGCTGCTCGTGGCGATGCTCCACGAGGGCGTGATGCTGCCAAACCACGACCACCACAAGGCGCAAGCGGCGGCGGACGCGACAAACCCGTCAGTAAACCCGCTCCCGTTGTTGCCAAAGCAAAAGATTGGACAAAAGATGCCGACGACGGCGTTGCTAAAAAAGCTGGCTCTGGCGGCGGTGCTGCTGGGCTTGCTGCCAAGAAAAAGCGTAAAAAGAACAAACGCGAACAAGTAAACGCCGAAGATGTTGATAAGGCAATTCGCAGAACACTCGCAGGGCAGGATGAGTCGAATCTTGCAATGCGGACACGTCTTCGTCAGAAGCGCAAAATGGAGCGTGCCGAAGAGCAGGAACGCAAAGCGGAACTCCGCGAACAAGAAGAAGGCATTCTGCGCGTAACCGAGTTTATCACGGTTGCCGACCTTGCGGGGATTATGGGCGTTCAAACCAATGAAATTATCGTCAAGTGTATGAGTTTAGGCTTGATGGTGTCTATCAATCAACGCCTTGAAAAAGATACCATTACGCTGATTGCCGATGACTATGGCTATGAGGTTGAGTTTGAAGATGCGTTCTCCGAAGAAGAATTGGTTGAAGATGATGATGACGAGGACGAAGCAGCACTTATCGCCCGTGCGCCGATTGTTACCGTCATGGGACACGTGGATCACGGTAAAACCTCGCTTCTCGACCACATCCGCAAAACAAGCGTTGTGAGCGGCGAGTCGGGCGGTATCACGCAGCACATCGGCGCGTACAGCGTGAAAATGACCGACGGCAAGTTTATCACTTTCCTTGATACGCCCGGACACCAAGCCTTTACGGCGATGCGGGCGCGTGGTGCGCAAGTAACCGACCTTGTTGTGCTGGTTGTTGCGGCGGATGATAACGTGATGCCACAAACGATTGAGGCTATTAGCCATGCGCGGGCAGCAAACGTGCCGATGGTTGTGGCAATTAACAAAATTGATAAAGCCGAAGCGAATCCCGATAAAGTGCGCCAGCAGCTTTCCGACCACAACGTTCTTGTGGAAGAATGGGGCGGCAAGTATCAATCGGCAATGATTTCTGCGAAAAAAGGTCTGAACATTGAGCAGCTTTTGGAAAAGATTTTGCTCGAAGCAGAATTGCTCAATCTTCGTGCAAATCCTGAACGCAACGCACGTGGTACGGTTGTGGAGGCAAAAATTGACAAAGGCAAAGGTCCTGTTGCGACGGTGATTGTCCAAAAAGGGACGCTGCACGTTGGCGACTCGTTCTTGTCGGGTATTTATGCTGGGCGCGTCCGAGCGATGTTCAACGAAAACGGCGAGCGCATTGAGGCAGCAATTCCCTCAACCCCTGTTCAAATCTTGGGTTTCGATGGCGTACCGCAAGCAGGCGACTCCTTTATCGTCATGGATTCCGAGCAAGAAGCACGTGAGATTGCGACCACACGTCAGCAAATCAAGCGCGAGCAGGACTTCAAGCGCATTCGCCACGTAACGCTCGACGATATTGCAAGCCGCATTAAAGCTGGTGGTGTGCAGGAATTGAAGATTATTTTGAAAGGCGATACCGACGGCTCGGTAGAAGCTCTTGCGGACTCGCTCCAAAAGCTCTCTACGCCAGAGGTACAAGTTTCTATCATTCTTCGCGCAGTGGGAACGATTACCGAATCCGATATTATGCTCGCGGCAGCGTCGGAAGCCGTGATTGTTGGATTTCACGTGCGTCCAAACGTTCAAGCGGCAAAGCTCGCCGAGAATGAAGGCGTTGATATTCGCTTGTATCGTATTATTTACGACTGTATTAACGAAGTCAAGCTCGCGCTCGAAGGTATGTTGCTGCCAGAAATCAAAGAAGAAGTTGTCGGCGTTGCGGAGATTCGTGAGGTCTTCAAAATCAGCAAACTCGGCAACATTGCGGGCTGCTATATGCTTGAAGGCAAAATCAATCGCAACGATACCGTGCGCCTTGTCCGCGATGGCTTTGAAATCTACACAGGTCGCCTTGCTTCCTTGAAACGCATTAAAGAAGATGTGCGCGAGGTGGATTCTGGCTTTGAATGCGGTATGGCAATCGACGGCTATAACGACATTCAAACAGGCGATTTGATTGAAGCGGTTCGCAAAACAGAAGTCAAGCGGAAGCTGTAAGAAGGGATGAAGTCTGAGGGCTGAGAGATGAAGTGTGGAATGGTGAAATGTTCGTCTTCGCTCTTGCTTACATTTCCTAAAATTTTTGCTGTTAAAAGCCTGTAAGCCTCGTACTTTCAGGCTTTTTCGTTTGGAATGCTCTTCCGTCCTCATCCCTCATATTTCACCCTTTCCACCATCCTTTCCACTATGTCCATTCGTACCGAAAAAGTAGCCAGCGAAATTCGCCAAGCCTTATCGCGCCCGCTTGCCGACCTTGCCTCAGAGATTTCTGCTGGACTTATCACCGTTACGCACGTCCGGATGTCGCCAGACTTGCGTATTGCACGGGTATATCTGAGCGTCTTTGGCGGCAAACTCAGTCCCGAACAAGCCCTAGCAAAGGTAAGCGACCGCGCAAAAGATATTCGCTATAAGGTAACGGGGAAGGTACGTTTGCGCTTTTCGCCCGAACTGCATTTTTATCTTGATGATACGTTGGAGACCATTGAGCGTATTGATACATTGCTCAAGCGCATTCCGCCCAGCAATTCTTCCGAGCCATCTGCTGAATGATGTGAAGTGTCTCTTGTACGGTCTGCGCCTGCGCTATAATCCTCGCTGCTCTTCGGGAAGCATCTGCTCGACAAGGGAATGAATCTGCTTCATTAAGCTGCGCTCGGCGAGGCGGTCGTCTTGTGCTGGTGGCGGAACGGGCTTGCCGAAGACCACGCGAATTGTGCCTTCGTGAATTTCTACCGAATCGGCTTGAAGAATTTTATGCGCATTGATGATAGCAACGGGGATTATCGGCTTTTTTGCCCGCGCTGCCAAGTGGAATGCACCGCGCCGAAATTCCATCAGCCGCCCTGAACGTGAGCGTGTGCCTTCAGGAAAAATTACCACCGATTCGCCCGTTTGAAATGCCCGCACTGCTGCTTCAATGCTATTGATGCTCTTTCGCGCTCGCTCGCGCTGAATCGGAATAAACGGACTTACTTTCAATGCCCAACCCAAAAAGGGAATCAGTTCCAAACTCCGCTTGTAAATAATCCTCAGCCGCCCGCCCGAACTATCGCCCACCGCCTCTGCAACCGCCACCCACACCGCAGGAATATCGAAAACGCTCGTATGGTTTGCCACAAACACATAGCTTTCGCCGTGTGCGATATGCTCTTTCCCTTCTATTTCTAACTGGACATTTCCCAAGCGCAATGCTGCCTTTGCAAAGCCGAAACCGTGCCGGTAAAAAAGTCGAAAATCTGTATCGAACCACGAAAACGATAAGCCAAACAGGGAATAGCCTATCGTCATGAGCGATAAACGCAATATACTGAGGAGTGTTTTCAAGAGTGCGTGAGTACGTGAATAAAGGTAATGTGAGAGAAGTGCTGAACCTAAGCTGCTCTTCCTTTCGGATGATATACGATAATACAGAGTGCGGAATTTTAATTCCGCATAGTTACGAGCTTTTCGCGTGAGTGCGGCATACATTCCGCACGCCACTCTGCTCAGTTGGGAAGGTTCTCTATCAGTTGATATATCAACTTTCTCCCCCAAAGATACGCATGATTACTGGATTTTCAAACAATAAATCTTCATAAAATCTTTACAAAATTGTGAGAGAATCTCCCTCAAAAAGTGTCAGGTGCTTCCCAAAAATCTGACAATGCCTCTCAAAAATGAGTGTTAAGAGATGTTTACACTGTCAGTAAAACTGTCAGGTTTCCTTGACATTTTCTTGGAAAAAAGGTGCAGAAATGACGAAAAGTCATACCAAAACAACATTGGCACGTCATTTGGGCGAGTGTTCTACGGATAAATAAATGCGCCTCGTTGCGTGGCAAAATTGTGTGTAGGGATATACACAAATGCGCCACCAACAACCTGAAGAGTATTGACGTGTGTTCTTGTATGACCTATATAATCACACAACGCACATTGCAAAGCGGCTGCGGTGTCCGCTTTCCGTCAATACTAGCCCCAACACCGTTCCTCCTGAAAACATCTACCCCACATAATTACTTTTTTGTTCAACTTTATGGAGTTTTCTTCATGAGTTTTGCTATCGCAAAATTGCGTCAGTCAGCAAGCGCCTTGCTTGTTGTTTTGGCTGCGCTTTTGGTGGCGGCTCCGAGCCTTACGTTTGCACAGGGTACTGCGCAATCTGAGGTTGGGGGCGAAAGCCGTGACTTCCGTACGCGGGGTTCCGGCCGTTGGGTGGACTTGACCACGTGGCAAGTCTATCGCTCTGGTACCTGGGTGAATTCTGATGTTGCTGTTGGTATTCCCAACGCTGCAACAAACGTCTTCATCGAAACTAACCACACCATTATCGCTACACGTGCTAACGTTGGCAACACCATTGCTTACAATGGTTCGCAAGCGTGGGCGTTCTTGGAAGTGAATAACCTGAATATCAACACTGCTGCGTCGGTAACGACAACGTGGGGTTCTATTCCTGGTTTCATTCGCACTGGCGACTGGTACGATGGTGACCGCTTTGGTGGCCGCGTTTCTCAGCGCCCGAGCCAGTTCCAAGGTACTGGTCTCAATATTATTGGTGACCAAGATATCTACTTGGCAAACAATAGTACCTTGATTAACCAAGGACAGATTAACATCGCTCCTGTTCGCGCAATCGACTTGGAGCCGGCTGGTGGTAACGTTCCGCAACCACGTAACATGGAGTTGCGTGTCTATGGTAAGCTCCGCTACTATGCGGGTGCTGCTGGCAATCGCACCGACCGTGATGCGAGTATCCAAGTAACGGCTGCAACTATCGGTACTGGTTCTACCATCGTTTTCCGTGGTCGCACTCGTATTATCACCGAACCGCAAGAGTGGTCAACCACACTTGCTACACAAACCGGTTACTTCGATAACACCGCCTTTGTTGGTGGTCCGCTTGGTGCTAACCTCGAATCAGCAGGTAGCTTAGGCGCAGGTGGTACGGCACTCCGTATCAATAACTTCCGTGGTTTGATGGGTCGTAACTCGTTCTGGACAGCTATTTTCGACCTTGGTCGTGTGGTTGACCGTAACTTCTCGACCGACCTCTTCACCGGTCCTGGCGATGACCCATCGACAGCTGTTGGTACATTGCAAGGTTCGTTCACTGCAGGTATCATCCAAGTTCGTCGTGGTACACTCCGCTTTGAGGGCGAAGCTCTCTTGGCAAACGAGGGTGCTGTTACGTCTGGTTCTATCCAGATTATGAACAACGCTATCCTTGTGATGGCTGGTAATGGCAACATCGGTCGTACCGCTGTGCCGCTTCAAAACTTCGCTGACATCTATGCAGGTCGCACCACGTGGACAGCATGGGGTACGCAAACTGCAAACGCAGCTCAAACTGCGGGTGTATATCATTTCATCAGCACTCCTATCGGTGCAGAGTACGCAGTAACATCTCGTATGCGTTACTTTGTTGTTGAAGAGGGTGGCGCGTTGGATTTCCAAGGCGTTGTAGGCTCGTTGTCTGCTGCTGACGTTCGCTTCAACGGTACGGTTATCTACTCTCGTACTGGTGAACAGGACTTGGTACAAAACTCTCCGTTCTTGTCGTTTAACCCGAACGGTCCAGCTTTGCCTACCACTACACTTGCTGCAGCTTCTACGGCTCGCAACGTCAATGGTGGTGAGAATGGTTTGTTTGACCCGTTCAACAACAACTACCATTCTAACTATGCTAGTGCTGCTGCTGGTATCCAAACTGGTGACCCAGTTCTTGGTACGATCCAAGCATATGGCACAGCTCCAGCAAGTCTTGGTATTGGTACGGCAGCTCTTTGGCAGCCTTCTACCACCGCAGCGTACAGCCACTTGGTATTCCGTGGCGACGGTACGAAATTCATGCCGGTAACAACAGTAACCATCTCTCGTGGTCTTATCTTCCAAGGTTTGGCACGTACAGGTGTTCGTTTTGCTGCATATCCTGGTATTCCGCTTTCTATCGGTACAGCAGTTGCTGGAAAATTGACAGCAAACACCACGACTCTTGCTGCAAACGTTATTTCTCGTCCGTACTATCTTGAGCAGCCTTTTGGCGGTGAATTGTCTGACGGTGCGTCACGCACAGCAGCGAACGGTTCAACAAAAGGTGGGTTCTTCCCCGTGCTTGCGTACCTTCGCGGTACAGGTTTGACGGGCTTGCGCCAAGAGAACAACATTGGTACAGGTCTTCGTGGTAGCTTGCTTCCAAACGAGCAAACACAGGCAAACAATGCTGCTGGTGCTTTCGCTGGCGAGCCATTCGGCGCACCGAACTACTCAATTTATGATGACGTGAACTCAGCAACAGTAGCACAGCCGATGTGGTCTGTGTACGGTGGTAACACCGACCCAGTTGCATATGTAGGCTTCACAACAGCTTCTACCCGTCCGTTCTTCACCACAGGTGGTCAGTTTACCACATTGTGGACAGCCGATATGTATCGTATGTACCCAGAGGGTGATTCGTACCCAATGGCAATGGTGCTTTCAGCATCTATCAACCGTGAGCAATTGGATATGTCGCCATGGAACAAGCCAGCAGTAGTGCATGGTTTGCCAGCAGAGCCGTCATACTTCCAGGTTGCTGGCGCGACCGCACAGTACGGACACGGCGCACGCGCTGTATGGTACACAGGTTCATATGTAACCCAATCTATTGGTGGTCAGTTCGACGGTGTTATCCGCCAAACACTTGACCGTGTAAACGGTTCTGGTGGTGCAAACGGAACACTTCAAACACCAATCCAAACAGGTTTGAACGTTTCTGGTGCAACGGGCTTGAACGCGGGTAACTTTACCCCGGGCTTCCCTGTTATCACCAACAGCTTGTATGACTACGCTATCAACACAACTGCAACAACAACATTGCAGTATGACACCGAAGCAAGCGATATCATGTCGCAAGTAGAGTTCCCGATGGGTGCAATTGCTCCGCATAACCTCGTTATGAACGGTGCTTCTAACACGATTCAGGTTCTCCCAATCCGCACAGCAGACTACCGTTTGCCGACAGATGCAGGTCTTTCATATGGTAATGGTAGCAGTGCTGCTTTCATTCTCAACTCTTTGGACTTTGCAAACAAGAACGCTACATTGTACGGTTCTTCTGCTGGTACGATTATTCTTGGACCTGAGTACACGAACTCAACCAACGGTAACCTTCAGCGTAATGCAATCGACCCACGCACAGGCTTGTATCAGGCTTCGGCTATCTACAACCAAAGCGTTGTTGGTGCAGCTATCACCCCTGGTGTTGGCGGTTCGGCATATATCGACACGCGCCCAGACGTTGTAAATCCACGCAACTTGCTTGCGAACGATATGTACACCTCTGGCTCTGGTCTTCGCCCAACGAATACCCTTACCGGTACATTCGATGGTCGCGTCCGTGCAGGCTTCCCACAATTCCGCGTAACTGCTCCGCCATTTAGCGGTGGAACAGCAATCAGCTACCCAACAACCCCAGTAAACGACTTCGGTCGTCGTGGCGACTTCAACAACTTCGGTTTGGTTGAACTTCGTCGTGGTACACTTCGCATTCCAAGCCAGAACATCACTGCTGGCATCCCTGAGCCTTCAAATGGTCTCCCGGCAATCTTCAACTATACATTCGTATTGTCTTCGACAGCTATTGCTTCTCTTGACCAAGCAAACGTAACCTACGGTACGCCTGCTCAAGGTATCAGCACACCAGTTGGCGTAAACAATGCAAATGCACAAGTGTTGTTGTCAGAAGCATCTGGCGCAGACGCATATCCGGCATTTACTGGCTGGGTACCATTCGGTGTTCGTAACGTATCTGCAAATCCTGGCGTAACAACCCCAGCGGTTGTTCGTGGTCCTGCAGGTCCGGCGAACTTGGCTGGTATTCTTGTTGGTGGTGATTTGGCAAATATCGTCTTCACTGGCGGTACAGGTGGTACAATCAGCGGTGCAGCACTTGCAACAGCACGTGCAAACAGCGGTAGCTACCTTGCTGGTTCGAGCGCATATCCAGTTTCATATGGTGCAACAGACAACCTTAACACTGGTAACACAGAGTTGGCTGCTGGTGTAGGCGTTTTGGGTATTTTGTCTGTCGCTCCGGCGTTCATTGCTACATCTCCGTTTAACCAAGCGGCAGTTGCAGCAGCCCCACAAAATGGTAGCACAAACCGTTACAATGCAGGTCCTGAAATGACCAACGATGCAGACCAAAGCCTTGTAACAGTAAGCTATGTTGATGGTTTTAGCGCACGCGTTAGCCCAGCAACAATTCCATTCTCTGGTAACAACCAAGTCTATCCGCCGTTTACAACAAATGCTCCGGCATCAAACGTAACCAGCTCTGCATACAATTCAGGTGTCGTTCGTGCAAACAACGCATGGAACGTGGACTTGCCACGCGTAACAGGTGGCTTGCAGCACTTGACATGGTTGCGTGCTACAACAAACGTTCTTACGCTTGTTGGTAACATGGCAAATGGCACAACCCCAGGCACACCGGATGCAAGTGGCGTAACAGCTACCAATCCAGAGTCTGCTGGTTTGCAAATTTATGGTACAATCGCTACTGCTCGCGGTGACATCGACTTGAACGGTCGTAACATCGAATTGGGTGGAAATCGCTCTGTACTTGTAGAGACATTCGAGCGTACACCATATGTTGGTGCTCCGTCTCCAATCGCGGGTGCTATGCCTGACTCTACGTTTGGCAATCCGCTTTGGTCTGCTATCCAAGTAAGCTCTCCACGCCTCTTCAACGGTACAAGTGGTTTTGTTACTGGTGGTAATGGTGGTGGTCGTACAGGCGACCCAACACCAGTATATCCGTCTCGTCCTTCTACGGTTATCAACAATCACCGTTCAGTACGTGCGTATATTGGTTTGACATCACACCGTAACGTCGCTGCAATGAACCAAGGTCTTGGTATTGACCAAGTAAACGAAGAGCCAGCAGGCTTGGGTGCGCACATTTATCAAACAGGTAACCCAGTACAATTCCGTGTTCGCCGTTGGCAAACACGCGGTGTTGGTCTGCATGGTGCATTGACCACCCGTCCGAACGTTCGTACAACCGACCGCTACTGGCAAATCGAAACAACCGGTACTTTGACCACCCCAATGGGTCGTTCAGAAATCCGCTTGCAATATGTTGATACTGACCTCTTGAACGAGAACGGTATTATCCCTGGTTTGGCTCCGGCTTCTTTGAACATCTTCCGTGCTCAAGGTGGCTTGCAGTACCAAAATCCGAACTCAGCATTCCTTGGACCGTTCCAAGCTCTTGCTGCTCAGATATTGGTTGGACCAAACTCGTATAACTTTGTGAAGCAATTGACACTTGTCGGTGCTACACAAACAGTAAACGGTAATGTTGTGTTGAATACAGGTAACTTCGCAGAAGGTGCTCCAGCTGGTGGTTTGTCTCCAGACCGCACCAACCCTGATCCAAATCGTGGTTTCAACATCTGGGCAATCGGTGTTCCGGCTCCAGTATGTTTGGTTCTTCGTGGTCAGCGCTTTGGCGGTACCTACGGTGATCCTATTGGCTCTGGTAGTGGCTTTACCGCAGCGTCTGCTACAGATGCAGGTGGTTATCAAATCCCACAATTCCCGAACCAATTCGGTTCGACACAATTTGGTGGTGGTGTTAGCATTGCAACAGCAAACAACTACGGTCCGATTATTGGTCCGTTCAAAGCTGGTGTTCCAACGATTGCTACAATCATTGGTGAGCTTTTGGATGAATTTGGTAACGTTGCAACAACAAACTTCTCAACAGGTGCTTCACTTGTGATTGGTAACTTGGACGCAACACAAGGTATTCCAACATTGTCTGTTGGTGCAAACCCGAACAACCAAGGCGTTTCTGGTGAAACTGCTTCTGGTAACGCATATGGTGTTGTTGCTGGTAACTCTGGCTTGACATTGAATGCTGTTTCTGGCGCGCCAGTTGGCGGTCGTTTTGAATGGCCTGGTGTTCGTCTTGAAGGCGTTGCTTCGACGACAGTCACCCTTTCGCTTCGCAATGACTTTGTTGGTGGTCCATATGGCTCACTCGACAACGCTATTGTTGCTGTTCGTGGTGGTTCACGCTCAACCCCAGTGCCGAATACCGAAGGTGGTATCACCTTCTGCGGCGGTGGTCCAGCAGTACAAGTATCACTTCAAGGTGGCTTCCCGTACGGCGTAACCTTTGCAACACAAAATGCTCAAAATATCCAGTTTGCTGCACCGGGCCGCGTTGGTCAGGTTGCTGTTGGTGCTTTGGGTGTTTGTAGCGCAACCGGCGGCTTCGACGGTTCATTGGCTGATATTATCGTTGGCACAACAGTAGAATTCCCATTCTCTGATCCAGGCTTCAACCGTATCACGGTTATCGTTCGCGACCGCTTCGATAACTTGTCTTCGTTCGCAACACAAGCTACCATTAGCTTGGGTGGCCCGACGATTGACCAAACACGTACACCAGTTATCGGTAACGTTGCTACCTCGCGTCCATTGTGGGGTCTTGGCAAATTTGGTCGTGAAGTAAACGGTACGCCAACAAACGCTGTTCCTGGTATTGCTCGCGCAGTATCTGATTTGGCTGCAAGCATCGGTGTTCCGACAGCATTGCCTCCGTTTAGCTCAACCGCTTTGGTAAACCAAGCGCAAAGCAACAACGCTTCTCGCGTATCTCCGGCTGTATTGCCGACAGGTGCTGGTTATCCGCCAACAAACAATCCGCAGCTTGTAAGCAACTTCGCTATCTTCGAGAACTTCCAAGTATGGGGTGCGACAGCAGCGAACGTTACATTGGCTGTAAACGTCCTCAACGGTGATCCGTACATCCCAGGTCCGACTGTTGGTCAGTCTGGTATCCCGGTTGGTGCTTCTTCACCGAAGATTACCTCTGCTGTTGTTTGTATTCGTCCAGGTCGCGCAATTGGTATCGCTCCGGTCTTGATTCCTGACATCTATAACAATGGTGTCTTGAACCGTATGCCGTCGCGTATGTATATTGGTCGCTCAAATGCAAGTGATCCACGTACATGGTTCTATGTACAAGCAGTGGATGAGTTCGGCAACCGTGTTGATAATGGTCCAAGCTCAGGTGGCACAGGCGGTATCGCAAACATCACCTTCTACACCAACGCACAAGGCTTGCCTCGTTCGACAGGTGCAGGTGCTGCTGCTGACTTCCCTGCATTAGGCTTCTTCCAATTCACACCGTCAAACGACCCATTTGTGAAGCTCAACAACGCTCCATATGCAGCTACTGGCACAGCATCACTTCCGTCAGTAAATGGTTTGTATGTGTTTAATAACTTCAACCCAACAGGTCCACCAAGCGTAGACCCAATGGGTAATGACGTTGTTCTTACCTTTGAAGACACAAACTTGTCAGGTATCAAAGCTCCACGTAGCACAGGTGTTGCACTTCCGTTGTTCCGTCCGATTCCGCCGGTAACAACAGCAACAACAACATTCTTGCCTGTACCGCGCGTTAGCCTTGTTATCCCGAACGCAGGCGAAGATGGTGCTCCAGCAAATGGCGCACAACGCATCTCGACAAACTCGTTGCTCTTGCGCGAGCGTCGCCACACAATGGCTGGTGCTGACAACGGTTTCCAAACCGGCTCTGTCCGCGTCGAACGCCCGACAAACGCAGTATCGAACGATGTTGCAGTTGGCTATACACTTACCTACGTCAATGTTAACCCTGACCAACGCAATGCTCCATTGAATACCAACGGTATTCCTGGCACACGTGCTGTTACGTTGAACAACGAAGGTCCGGCACCAGCATTGTCATTGCCCGCAGCGGTGAACGCTACACCAGTACCGGTATTCACACCGGCACTTCCAGCAGCTACACCAGTACTTATCAACGGTTTGCAAGGCGACTTGTCTCCAGTCATCCCGGCTGGTACACGTCCGCAACAAACAGTAGGCGTTACTCAAGTTCCTGGCACCTTCTTCTTGGATGCAGGTACCGCAGCACAACGCGTAAACTTCACAGCACGTTGGAGCGACCAAGCATGGCCGCGCACACCGGGCTATCAAGGTTTGCGTGCTGCGATTATCGCACTCCGCGACCCAGATGCTCAGAACGCTACCATCTACTCGGTAGATCGCACTGCTGGCAGAGACTCAGCATTTGTCTTCTTGCTCGACCCAGCTCCGGCTCCTCCGGTGCTTATCAACGCAATCCAAGACAAAATCTTGCCGCGTCCTCGCCCAACAATGGCAACAGAAGACCGCATCGAACTCGAATCGCCGAAATGGCGTGAAGACGGAATCCCAGGTTTCGTGTTCTATGATGATAACTATGACCCGATGACATACTCAGCAACGTCTGAAGATGCAACACAGGTTACAGCAACCATCGTAAACTCTGACCCACGCTTCCAAGGTCGTCCTTCGTTGTTCTACGCTGTACAACCAAGCGCAGACACAAACCGTGCTGCTGGTGTTCGCATCACAGTACGCGCATTCGACGGTACAATGGTTAGCCCAGAAGATGCTCGCTTTGCAGTTGATGATTTCATCGTCTATGTACGCAACAGCGTAACAAGCGTAGCGAACGCTTCTGAAATCGGTTTGACCGTATCTCCGAACCCAACTGTTGAGCGCATTGCTGTTCAAGCAACCGCAAAACAAACAGGCGCAATCCGTATTGTGATGACCAATGCTTTGGGTCAAGAAGTTGCTACTTCTACCCAAAACGTTGCTGCAGGCACCACATTCCGTCAAGAATTCAACCTTGATGGCTTCGCTAGCGGTACATACTTTGTACAAGTTATCGAAGGTGGACGCACATTCACACAAAAAGTAACCAAATTCTAATTGAACGTGAGTTCAGTTGAATAATAGCTTTTTAGGTAAAAAGCCGTCTCCTGCAAAGGGGGCGGCTTTCTTTTTTTCTCCATTTCAGATTTGCCATTACGATTATGCTCTGTCTTCAAATTCCAACAAACAGCGCGTGGCTTGATGTTGCGGCAGCGAACATCGTTGCGGTGATGAAAGACCATGCTCATTGTGAAAAGAAAGCTGCCCTGAACGCGCTCTATCTTTTGGCGCAATATTCCGAACATGACGCGCTTGTTCGCGAAATGATTACCGTGCTGGAAGAAGAAACTGCCCATTTTAAGCTGATGGTGGGCGAACTCAGGCAGCGCGGGCATTCGATTGGGCGCGATAAAGGAAATTCATATGCCAAGCAGCTTGCCGCGCTCGTCCGCCCGAATGAACCCAAGCGATTTCTCGACACGTTGCTTGTCGATGCGCTCATTGAAGCACGTTCCTGCGAGCGATTTACCTTGCTGGCTGGGTGCGAAGCGATTCCCGAAGATTTACGTGGAATTTATCACGCGCTCATGGCTTCGGAAGAAGGGCATTACCTGACCTTTGTGTGCTTAGCGAAAGAATTTTTTCCTGAACACGAGGTGGATACACGCTTCTATGAGTTATGCCGCGAGGAAGCTGCGATTGTACGGTCTTTGCCCAACAAGCCTACTATGCACGGATAAACCTATTGGTGTGAAATTTTTTTTAAAGAATGAGAAAAGTTTTTCTTAATTTTTTTATCTTTACTTGACTTTGTGCTTAAATTATTTTACATTGCAGTCGAAAAAACAGTAGTTTGTTGAAAAATGTAGTAATAACGCGCTTTTCATTGTTCATCGGATAGTTCATCACATTATACAAGCTATAAATATCCCAAACTACCAATATCACTTTCTCCACTTTTTTAGGTCATGTATGAAATCAGTAAATGGTACTCTTTCTCAGATTCGTCTGTTTGTGGTAATGGCTATGCTTGCTTTAGGTGCACTTGCCATACCTCATCAGGTTCTGCTGGCGCAAGACGCGCCGAAAATTGCACCGCCAACCTTTAGTTTTTCCGCATATGTGGACACCTATTTTGCTTTCGATAATGATGCGACTGAAATAGCAGGTGCGCCGAGCGGAGCGCGTCAGTTCTCGTACTTGGGCTATGTGAAAAATCAATTTAGCTTGAATACCGCACAAATAACGGGTTCGCTTACGTCCGACGATTATCGTGCATTTGTTACCCTGCACTATGGCGATTTACGCCGCTCTGCCTACGACGGACTCACGCGCTTTAATGCGCTTCAGCAAGCAAATGCGGGCTTCCGTTTGGTAGATAAAATCTGGATTGATGCGGGCTTGTTCTACACGCATATTGGCGGCGAAGGCTTGCTTCCGCGTGATAATTGGTTCACGCTTTACGCGCTGGCAACCAACAACGAGCCGTTCTACCAAGCAGGTGTGCGAGCTTCCTACGAAAGCAGCACCTTTCAAGCGCAGTTGCATCTTTTGAATGGCTATGGTGTTTTTGAAGATAATAACGCTGATAAGTCGTTGGGGTGGTTTATTGGCTTTACGCCATCGTCGGTGATTAGCGCGTCCATAAGCGGTCTTTTGGGCAATGAGCAAGCAACGGGAACGGCTGCTGCTACGCGCATTTACAACAATGCTGTGGTAACTGTTACGCCATTCGAGCCGCTGAGTATTAAGGGGCAAGTGGATTTAGGCTTGGAGTCTGGCAAAACCTATCTTGCAGGCTTTGGTGCGGTGAAGTATATGATTACGCCAAAGCTCTCGGTTGCTGCTCGGTATGAATTTATCAACAATCCAGGCGCAATTATTACCTCCGAAATTGCGGGTGGTGGCTTTGGTGCGTCAGTAGAATTTCGCCCGATTCCCACAAGCTATATTCGTGCAGAAATGCGCTCCTTGCAGTTCGACAGCAAATATACTCCCTTCCTTGATGCGAGCAAGCGTGCGACCAGTTCTCGTTTAGAAGGCGTTTTGACGCTTGGTTTCTGGCTGTAAGGTGAGTATTGTCGGGGCGGATAGGTGTGCGCGAATACACAAAAAATCAAGCTGCTTTCGTTGTCATGCGGGAGCAGCTTTTTTGTGTCTTTTTTCTCGATAAATTTCTCTGCAAAGCGCACACTTCATGTTTTCATCTTGCACTCGGCGAAAAAATGCTGTATCTTCCCGTTCTGTGTTGTGTGCGGGTAGTTTTCTTATTATTGCAATTCACTCCCTATTCTTTCATTTCAATCTCTTTTCAGAGAGGAGGCCTGTTTATGGCAAACCTTACCGCTAAAAAAAATCTTGAAGAGCTTATCGGGCAAGCCAACAGTACACACGAAGGCGGCTTGAAACGCACTCTGGGGGCGGTGAACCTCATTCTTCTTGGTATTGGCGCGATTATTGGCGCGGGTATTTTCGTTTTGACGGGCGAGGTGGCTTCGCAGTATGCTGGTCCCGCCATTACGCTTTCGTTTGTTGTGGCTGCCTTTGCCTGTGCGTGTGCGGGCTTGTGTTATGCCGAGCTTGCGTCGATGATTCCGATTGCGGGCAGCGTGTACACGTATTCCTACGCAACGCTCGGTGAATTTTTTGCATGGATTATTGGTTGGGATTTGATTATTGAATATCTGTTTGCGGCTTCTACTGTTTCGGTGGGATGGTCGGGGTATATTGTGAGCTTTTTGAAAGGGCTTGGCATTACGATTCCGCAAGCAATTACGGGTGCGCCGATTGCCTACGACGACGTGCTGGGCTTTCATGCAACGGGCGCGATTGTGAACCTTCCAGCAATGTTTATTGTTGGCGCGGTAACAACGATTTTGGTGGTCGGTGTGCAGGAATCAGCGCGGTTTAACAACATTATCGTTGCCATTAAAACAACCGTGATTCTTATGTTTTTGGCGGCGGGTGTTTCTTACGTGAACACGGGAAATTGGGTGCCGTTCATTCCCGAAAACAAAGGCACGATGGACAATGGTTTGTGGGCATTTATCACCTCGAGCGATTTCGGACACTTTGGCTATTCGGGTATTTTTCGCGGTGCGGCGGTGATTTTCTTTGCCTACATCGGCTTTGATGCTGTCTCGACGGCAGCGCAGGAAGCGAAGAACCCGCAGCGCGATTTGCCGATTGGTATTTTGGGGTCGCTTGTGGTCTGTACGCTCTTGTATATCGCTGTAGGACTTGTGCTGACGGGCATTGTGCCATATCCAAAATTGGCAGTTCCCGACCCGATTGCTGTTGGTATTGATGCAACGGGCTTGACGTGGCTCTCGCCGTTCATCAAATTAGGCGCGATTGCTGGCTTGAGTTCGGTGATTTTGGTGATGTTGCTTGGTCAGCCGCGTATTTTCTTCACAATGGCAAACGACGGTTTATTGCCGCCTGCGTTCTCGAAAATTCATCCGAAATTCAAAACGCCATATGTTTCGACAATCATCACTGGCGGCGTAGCAATGCTCTTAGCGGCGGTTTTCCCGATTGGCATTTTGTCGAAATTGGTATCATTGGGAACGTTGCTTGCCTTTGCGATGGTGTGCTTGGCGGTTATTATTTTGCGCCGCACCAATCCGAACACAGAACGCCCCTTCAAAACACCCGCTTCGCCCTATATTCCAGCGGCTGGGATTATCGCCTGCTTGGGCTGTATGGGTTTTGTGAATAGCTTTGCATGGATGCTGCTTGCGGGCTGGATGGCTATTGGTATTGCAGTGTATTTCCTCTATGGCGCGAAGCACAGCAAAGTACAGCAAAAAATACGATAAAAAATGTGGTATAATGCACAGCCACTACGCGCTTGTGCAACAAGAACGCTCTATGAACGTCTCTTCACACTGCCGGAACAAGTCTTTGTACTTGCTTCGGCAGTGTTGTTTTCTGGCGAATCTTCAAATATATTGCAGTTGGAATTCAGGCATCTTTTCACAATTTTCTTTACAATTATGAGCAACTACGGTGGTTTACAAAGCCAGCAAGCAGGCTTTCTTCAGGAAATGAGCGAGAAATCGCTCACGCGAATTATCTACGCCCTTTCGATTGTGATTTGCCTTGCTGTGGCGTTTCTGATTTATTTTCCGCAAGCTCTCGCGCTTGGCGATGGCGGCATCAATGTCTCGTATTTACCGCGTTTCCACGCTTTTTTGAATGGCTCTTGCACACTGCTTCTCATTGCGGGCTATGTGGCAGTACGTCAGAAAAAATACCAACTCCATAAAACCCTGATGCTGGCGTGTTTTCTGCTGTCCAGCATTTTTTTGGTATCGTATGTGGTGTATCATTCGCAAGCGGCGGCAACAAAGTTTGGTGGCGAGGGAATTATTCGCCCAATCTACTTCACGATTTTGATTACGCACATTGTTTTGGCAGCCGCTATCTTGCCGTTGGCACTCTTTACGATTACGCGCTCGTGGCGGGGAGAATTTGCCAAGCATCGCAAAATCGCCCGCATCACGCTTCCCATCTGGATTTACGTTACGGCAACGGGCGTGATTGTCTATTTTATGATTGCGCCGTACTACAAGTTTTAATTGCTGGTAAGCTCGTTTTCGCCCGTTCTACCGCGTCTTTGCAGTGGAACGGGTTTTTTCATACCATCAAGCATTTGTGCGCTTTGGCAAAGAGTGGTAGATTTGTAGGACGGAATAATTTTTCACCAATGCAGAATAGCGATTATGAAATCCAACAGCAAAAAATCTGACAAATCTTTTGAAAAATGGAATCGGGATGAAATCGCCCGCGCCTTTGGTGTGAAGCGGCTTGCGCATTCGCCGTTGTTGGAGAAATGGCTTCAATACTCATCGCCAATTACGCAGATGGAAAAAGATATGCTGGAGACTTTGCGGAAATCATTGGAAGTAAATGCAGACCTTTGGAATGAAGAAGAATTGAAGTTCAAATTTATCAGTTTTGTGGTCAATATGGCGCAGTTGGATACGGATGTTTCGCGCTCTTTTCTCGACCGCAAAATCAGTGCTGTTGTGCAAGACCAGCAAATGAGCGGTATTGTGGATTTCCTCGTGGCAACGGGCAACATTGAGCCGCAAGAACCTTTCTTTTTCCTACACGAATACAAACAAGAACGCAAGCGCGAAAACGACCCCTTGGGGCAACTGCTCGCCGCTATGCTGACGGCACAAGCCCTGAACGCGCACGAGGGACGCAAGCCGCATCCGCTCTACGGTTGCTATGTGATTGGGCGAATGTGGTTTTTTGTGGTGTTGGAAGGGTTGGAATACAGCGTTAGCCAAGAATATATTGCCACGCAAGAAGCAATTTTTGGTATTGTTTCCGCACTGCGCTATGTGCGGGAGGAAATTTTAACAATCATCAAAGGCTCGTAAAATCGTGATTCTTTAGGTAATTTTTATGCAAAAACGTTATCCACGTCAGCTTTCTCGAGGTGCGAACAACGCTGTTGTCGCGCTCAGTCCCACCGAAGCAGGCAAGCTCTTTGCCGACGATACCCGCTCCGATATTGGCTCGGAAGCAGAAAAGATGCGCTTTGCCAATGAAGTAAATAGCTTGGTGGTGCGCTTTCTGCGCTTGGATATTCACGCCCCAACAGATGCAAATGCAGGTGGCGCACCAATGCTCGTGATGGAGCGTCTGTATCCGATGGATTTCCGTGCCTACGAGCAGGAAAAACGCGACCTCTGGCTGGATGTTTTTCGGGATGAACTCGCCGCACTCCATAAGGCGGGCTTTGTGCATCGTGATTTGCGTCGCCCGTCGAACATCGTCGGTGCGCCGTTTGACAATATCTTGCTGACGGCAGAAGGGTTGCGCCTCATAGACGTTGGTATTTCGGCACTCCGCACAAGCGTTGGAAACGACCTTTTTACGCGCTTTGTGGAACATGAGCATCAGAAATTGGAAGCATTTTCGGAGTATTTTTTGGAGAGGTGAAACGCCTCATGTATCAAGATTACTACTGACTTTTCATTCTTAACCAAATTCATGACAAACACTCTCATAACCGCACATAACCTTGATGTTCTCAGCACAATGCCTTCTTCGACGGTAGATGTGGTGCTGACTTCGCCACCCTATTTTCGTCAGCGCGAGTATGACCACGAAACACCGCATGAAATCGGCAACGAAGCCACACAAGAGGAGTATATGCACAGTCTTCTTGCGGTTTTTCGGGAATGTGTGCGTGTGTTGAAGCCGACGGGCGCGATTGTTATCAATCTTGGCGATAAATACTTGGATGGCAGCTTGGCACTGCTTCCCTATAAATTCGCTATTCAGGCAACGGACTTGTTCGATGTGAAATTGATAAACAATATCACCTGGACAAAACTCAACCCAACACCGCGTCAGGACAAGCGAAAACTCGTACAATCCTCCGAACCGTTTTTCTTATTTGTGAAAGATTCAGCCCGCTATTACTTCGACCAAGATGCGTTTATGGAGCATTTGGACGCGCTGAAGGCAACAAATCGTGCGAAGCCAACCAACGGTTTAGGTAAAAAATACTTCGACCTTCTTGATGAATCTAGTCTCAGCGCAGAGGAAAAATCGAATGCGCGGCGCGAACTCACGAGCGTGATTGAAGAAGTAAAAACAGGCGCAATAGAAGGCTTCCGCATGAAAATACGCGGTCTCCACGCCCAACCTTTTGGCGGACAAGAAGGCGGGCGAAAGATTCACATTGAGCGCGACGGCTTTACTATCATCCGCATTTTGGGTAAAACCATGAAGAAAGACGTGATAGAAAGCCCTGTTGAGGCAATTAAAGGCAACCCGCATCCAGCAGTCTATCCGCTCTATGTGGTGCAGCAACTTATCAAATTACTTTGCCCTGAAGACGGCACCGTGCTTGACCCCTTTTGCGGGAGTGGCACAACCTGCGTCGCCGCGAAAATGCTGGGACGAAACTACATCGGCATTGACATCAGCCCAAAATATATTGAGTATGCTGAAGAACGCTTGAATGCTGTGCAGAAGCGGGAATTGGAGTTGTTCCTATGAAAGAGCAAGAATACGAAGATGCAATGCGGCTTCTGGAGCGATATTACGCCGATATTGAGCGTGCCATTGATAAGCCAACTCATTACAGCGACGGCATAGAATCTCGTGTTGCGGTATTGATGGAGCATTTACTGAAAAACAAATCGGTGGTTGCAGCACTGTTCACCAGCCTTGTCAAAAAAATCATAGACCCAAAGCAAGATGTACGCTTGCCGCGCACTGAATTTGAAGGTGGATATTCAGGGCGTTCATTGGATACACACGTTACTGCGCCGTTTTTCAAACGACATTTTCCAACATACGCCAACAAAGAATCCTCATTTTTGACTCTCGCAACAAGAGAAAGCATCAAGTGGACTCTCAAAGACGGACAAGATTTGAAAATTCGCAACCAACCGCTTAAAGAAGTATTCTTAGGCGTTCTGGACGACGTTCAGAAACGACGCGGCAGAGCCGAAGAATACTTGGATTGTCTTATTCGAGCCTTGCTTTTACGCTCAAAAGATGAGGCAAAATTGTTTGATACATTCCTTGCAACACAAGATTCTGTCGGTGTTGTAGGGATTTATCAAATTATATCCATGTTGCGAGAACACTTTGCAATGCCGTACAGTTCGCGTTTGCCCGTAATTGCTTTGCAGACCGCTTATCAACTGCTTTTACCGTCCGTTTTGCGGTATCAAGGAAAACGTTTGGAAATTCTCAAATCGCACACGTCGTCTGACCGCAAAGGCTTTGGAGATATTGAAATTTTTGATAAAAATAGACAACCTTTTGAAGTTGTTGAGGTTAAGCATAATATTTCTCTTGACCGCTATATCATCGCCGATATTATCAAAAAAGCCCAGAACACCACTATTCAACGCTACTACGCGCTCACCACAAACGAACCGAATTTTACCGACAGCAACGAAGAAATATACGTGCAGAGTTTTGTGCTGAATATCAAGCAACAAAGCGGCTTAGAAATCATTCCGAATGGTATCATTCCCAGCTTGAAATACTATTTGCGCTTTGTGGAAGACTACTCCGAATTTCTTTCTCGATACGCTCAAAACCTCGTTGCAGACGCAAAAAATTCGACCGAAATCACGCCGAAACATCTTCAAGAATGGCAAAAAATCTGTCTTAAATTTCACATTCTTCCAACACCATGACCAAAATCCTCACCCCCGAAGCACTCACCTTCGACGACCTCCTCCTTGTTCCGCGCTATTCCGAAGTGCTGCCGCGCTCGGTCAGCCTTCAGAGCAAGCTCACACGCGGCATTACGCTGAACGTTCCCGTTGTGAGCGCGGCGATGGACACCGTTACCGAATCCGAAATGGCGATTGCGCTGGCACGCGAAGGCGGCATCGGCATTATTCACAAGAACATGACGATTCAAGCGCAAGCCGCCGAAGTGGATAAAGTCAAGCGTTCTGAAAGCGGCATGATTCGCAAGCCCATCACGCTGAAAGCCACGCAAACCGTCTATGACGCGCTGGAGCTGATGGCGCGGTACAAAATTGCTGGATTGCCCGTCGTGGACGATTCCATGCGACTTGTGGGCATTATCACGAACCGCGATTTGCGCTTCCAACCCGATAGTAACTTGCTCATCGGCGAACTGATGATTAAAGACCGCCTCATTACTGCGCCCGTCGGTACGACGCTGGAAGATGCCGAAGCAATTTTGCAGCACAACCGCATCGAAAAGCTCCCCGTCGTTGATGACAAGGGCATTCTGAAGGGCTTGATTACGTTCAAAGACATTCAGAAAAAGAAAAAATATCCAAATTCCTGCAAAGACGAGCAAGGTCGCTTGCGCGTGGGAGCGGCATTGGGCGTGGCGCAGGACACTCCTGAGCGCATGGCTGCGTTGGTCGCGGCGGGCGTGGATGCTTGCATTGTCGATACAGCGCACGGACACACGCGCGGCGTTATCGAAATGGTGCGGCTTTTGAAGAAAGAGTTTTCGGATGCGCAAATTATCGCGGGCAATATCGCTACCGCCGAAGCCGCGAAAGCCTTGATTGATGCGGGCGTGGATGCGGTGAAGGTTGGCATTGGTCCAGGCTCAATTTGTACAACCCGCATCATTGCTGGCGTGGGCGTTCCGCAAGTAACGGCAATTATGAACGTTGCCTCAGTAACCATGACAACCGACGTACCGCTTATCGCCGACGGCGGAATCAAGCAAACAGGCGATGTTGCAAAGGCAATCGCTGCTGGAGCAGATTCTATCATGGTTGGCGGGATGCTGGCAGGACACGAAGAATCGCCCGGCGAAAAGGTGCTGCTGGATGGTCGTGCGTACAAGGTCTATCGCGGTATGGGGTCGCTCGGCGCGATGCAGCAGGGTTCGGCAGATCGCTATTTCCAAGACGTTGAGGAGGAAATTTCCAAGCTCGTTCCAGAAGGAATAGAAGGGCGTGTGCCGTTCAAGGGGAATGTTTCCGAGACAATCTACCAAATGACAGGCGGGCTACGCTCTGCAATGGGCTACTGCGGCTGCCAGACGATTCGGGAAATGAAGGAAAATGCGCAATTTGTGAAAATGACGGGTTCGGGTTTGAAGGAGTCGCACCCGCATAATATCTTGATTACGAAGGAATCGCCGAACTATTTTGCGAAGTAATTGGTTTATGCACGATCACCTCACTCAAACACTAAAAACATTGCACAGCCTTTGCATTTTCGACATTCTCGCGCCGTTTTCACCAACGCTTGCTGGGACGATACCGCTTGGCGTGGACATTGAGGGTAGCGATGCCGATATTATCTGCTTTGCGACCGATTTTGAGGTTTTTCGCAATGTTGTTTGTGAGCAATTTTCTGGGCAGAAGGATTTTGCTGTGAAGGAAGTGGAGATAAAAGGGGTTGCATCGTTCATTGCATCATTTAGCGTCTGTCATGCCAGTAGCACACTGCACGGTTCACCACTTTGGATAGAAATTTTTGCTCAAGCCGTGCCTGTCTGGGAGCAAGCTGCCGTGCGGCATTACTGGGTAGAGCAGCGATTGTTGTGGCTCGGCGATGACCATGACCGCAAATCTATTCAGCACCTCAAACGTCAAGGAATGAAGACGGAGCCTGCCTTTGCGCGTTATTTTGAGTTGAATGGAGAGCCGTATTCGGTGTTATTCGAATTATTCTCGGCTTCAGATGACGAACTTCAGACGATTATTCAGAAGACAACACGAACAAATGTAGACTTGTAAGCCTCATAGTATCTTGATTACAAGCGATTACGAACTACATCTGCGCAATATCATTCACCTTACACCAAATTTCAAGAGGCAAATTCATTTTTCTATGAATTATTTCACGTACTTTCCTGCAGCTCCAGAGCTTGCAGACCACATCGCGTTCTATGGCATTCACCACGTACCAGAGAATGCCGCCAAATCATATTTATCGCCACCTCTAGGGTTTTGTGGTGTTATGTTTACTCTTGAAGGAATGGGGGATTCCACTTCCACTATCAACGGGGAAAATTTCGTGCTTCATGCACACGCAGCCACAGGTCAGGTAACTGCGCCTGTTGTGGGTGAAATTGTGGGGGAATTCAAGGCGCTGTTGGTGTTTATTCATCCCTTGGGGCTGTATCAATTTTTTGGTTGTGATATGTCCACCCTTACAAACAAGTCCATTCCTCTCAGCGAGTTGTTGGGCGAAGAAGCGTATCAAGCCTTGCTGGAGCAGATACTTGCCGCCGAAAGCAATGAAGCGCAAATACACGCTCTCAACACTTTTTTCCTCGCCCGACAGCCGCTTTTTGATGTCGCCGCGCCTGTCAAAAAAGCTCTTGATTACATTCGTGCAAATCAAGGAAATATCACCATCCACAACCTTGAAAAAGAATGTTTTACGACCCGCAGAACGCTGGAGCGGCACTTTCAAATGTACGTCGGTATCAGCCCCAAAGTGTATGCAAAGATTATTCGTTTCAAAAACTTTATGAATGATGTGGAGAAGCATCCGCGTAAGACGTGGGCGGAACTCTCTGAAGAAAACGGCTTCTACGACCACTCGCATCTTACACGCTATTTCACCGAATATCTCCACGCAAAACCGCATGAATTGGTGAATCTCGACCGAGATTTTATCAATTTTCTCCTGCAAGAATAGCGAACTGCACGTTTTGTTGAAGTGCTTTGTCGCATTTGTACACTACGGATGTTGCGATTTAATCCGATATTTGCGTCGAAACAATTCACACCAAACAAGCTCAATGCTTGTCGTTCTTCTTTACTATTTTTTGAGGGAAATCTCATGCACACTTCTCTTCTTCGTCGATATATCGGTCTAGCATTTGTACTCATCGCACTTGCCGTCGGCGTAAATGCTTGTACTGTTATCACCACCGAAACACAAACAACGGCACTCGCCCGCGCTAATGGCTGGAAATTTGACAGCTTTCCCGTAGGGACACCGACGGCTGATGTTCGCACCGCCTATACAGGTTCAACGATGAAGTTCACCTCAAATGGTGCATGGACACTGACAACCGCATCGCAACTTGCAGGCTCATGGTCTTGGGCTTCTCTGACCACCTTAGCGCTGACCTTTTCGGGTGCGACTGATACATGGGAAGTGGTGGAATTAAGTGCCACCACCATGCGTTGGTCGGCGCAGGTGAGCGGCGCAACACTTGAAATGCGTTGGACAGCAGTACAATAGAGTTTATCTCGAATAAGGTTTTTAGGGTTTTGGAGCAAGGCAGCATACTGCCTTGTTTCGTAAAAAAGTCTATTCGGAATAAAGTCTAATAATGATTTGTTCGGGCGCGTAAAAAAGCACGTGAAGCACGTAAAAACAGAAGGTCTGAGGTTTTCGTAGTATGATTCATCCTACGGAAACCTCAGACCTTTTTTTATCCTTTAAAATGCAGCACAGAATTTTTAGGAATATGCTACGATGGCAATGGCAAGACAAGCTGCAATGCAGTTTCAGCGTTTTTGCCCGTCAGGTACGCACCGTGCAGTTTAACGGCTTGCTGAATGGTGTACAAGCCTACTTCGGATGAATCGCCCGCAGTATGCTCGCTGTCCTGAAGCAAGGTCGCAATATTCTCGTAGCGGCTGCCTGTACAGGAAAAATGCCATGTTATGCTCTTTGGAAGCTGTGTTCCCGATGCAAATGTGCCTTCTATGCGGCATTGAATAAACATACCTTTTGCCAAGCCTTTATCCAAAAACAGAAGCAAATGCCAGACAATGAGGCGTAAAAGCTCATGGTCAATAAGAGCAGGAGTATTTTCTGGCAGATTGAACGTGGCATCAATCGGACGATGGCTATATTTTGAGGTAAATTCGCTGAGAAGTCGTTTGCTGAACGAGGTGAAATTGAGCGGCGCAAGCTGTAGTTGTGCGCGTCCCGTTTCTAATTTTGCCATCAGCACCATGTTACTCATCAAGGATTGAATTTCTTCAATTGCCTCTGAAATGTTACCAAAGTACGATGTAATCTTCTCTTCGGGCATTTTGAAATGATACTTGTGCATGATATTACTCGCCAGCGAAATCGTGCTCAGTGGCGTTTGAAGCTGTTGCGTGAGGCGTGCAATGATTTGGTTGCGCTGGTCGAAGGTGTCGCGCTCGCGTTGCATAGTTTTTTGAATTGCCGCCTCGACTTGGCGATATTGTGTGATGTCCTCGGCGGTCATAAGTACATTACGTTCAAGAATATCGTGATGTTGCTCAAAAATAGAAGCCTGCACACGGCACCAGCGCGTATTGCCTGTTTTGGTGCGCAAGCGGGTGTCGGTCTGAAGAAGAGGAATATTTCCCAAAAGCAATGCTTGAAGCAACTCGGTGAAACGCTGGCGCTCGTCTTCGTGGAGCAATTCCTGATACGGCTTCGTAGAAAGCTCCTCATATGAATACTCAAGCAATTCCAAAAATGCTGTATTTGCTTCTCTTGGCTGCAAGGCACTGGTGAGAATCAGCTTTCCGAGCGTGGATTGCTCGAAAAGCTGCCGAAATTTGCGCTCGCTTGCTTCTAGGCGTTGTTGGGCTTCTTTGAGAAAGGTAATATCCTGTAATGTGCCAAACATCACGATTACTTTTCCAAGCGAGTTCACGATATTCCCGCCCGTGCCGCGCATATAGCGCGTCGTACCGTCGCTACGAATAAGGCGATAGTCAATAAAGGGCGATTGCTCAAGGGTTTCAACGGTATTGCGTTGGAGCAGAGCCAGACCGTCTTTGACAATGCGGCGGTCGTCGGGATGCACGTGCTGAAGAAAAGAACCAACCTCAGGCTGAAATTGCTGAGGTTCGTATCCAAGCTGGCGAAAAAATTCATCCGACCACGTAAGCTCGTCGCTGCGTAAATCAAGCTCCCACGAGCCAAGATTGGTAAGGTGCTGTGCTTGATTCAAAACATTGGTGAGGCGTTGTAGTTTTTGTTCCGAGCGTTTATTATCGGTAATGTCTTGAATCACGCCCCGCAGCTTGCTAATATTGCCCTCGGCATCGCGCAGCACTGCGCCATAGCCGCGAATATGCCGTATGGTATCGTCGGGCAGAACAATCCGATATTCCAGCGCGTCGCTTTGTCCCTGCAATGCCGCCTGCATATCGTCGTACACACGCTGGCGGTCGTGCGGATGGACAAAAGCGTAGTAATTATCAATGCTTGCAGGATATTCCTCTGGCGTACGGCAGATAAGATGATAATACTCTTCCGTCCAGAAGAGACGCTGCGCGGCAACGTCGTATTCCCAGCCGCCAATTTTAGCAATCGCTTGGGATTCGCGCAAAAGAAAGCGTTGTGTGTCGAGTTCGCTGTGCGTGGCGCGGAGTGCGCTCATATCCTGAATCGTGCCGTGCAATCGCTTCTGCGTACCGTTATTGCTTGATGACAATTCACTTACCGTCTCGTTCAATGATTCACTCATAATGCACGACACAAGCACGGTCTTTTCTATCGTGTATGCTTGCACTGCTCGTGTGTCTGTTGTCTGTTCGTGTGTAAAACGCGGCTGCGCCACAAGAATACGATGCTCACTTTCAAAGCCTGTACTGTGTTCGATACCATGCTGAATAGCCTCGCGCAAACGCTCGCGGTCAAAAGAATGCACAATCTGTGCGATATATTCTTGAAGCGTCCACGCCTCGTGTTCAGCAATGCCAACAATAGCGCGGGCTTCCGCCGACCAGTACATCTGTCCCGTCGTCAGGTCGTGTTCCCACGAGCCAATATTCACGACGCGCTGAATGCTACCCGAACGCGGGGAAGAGACCTTTTCAGAAGTATTTTCAAATAATGCACGTTCGTGCGGCATGGAGGAGTGCGGTGTTAAGGACATTGAGCAATGAAAATGAGTAAATGAGTATTGCCGCAGTGTTTATACCAAAAATGGGTAGAAATTGCATATTGAAAAGTAAAGGAGTTGAGATGTAGTCCACCTTCGAGGTGGACTACATCTGAGGCAGCAACCCTTTTTCAGTATAGATGGGAGCGAACCACGCGCAATATACGCAAGGTTTGGCAGAGAATGAGCAGGAATAGAAACAATACCGCAACAGCGCGTGAGAGCCTGCCAAGCAAGCAAGCAAGGCTCTCACGAATAATCCGCAGTGTTTAGATTTTCGCCAAAATCATACCCGAACTCGCTGGAATGCTGATGTTTCCCTGCACTTTACCCAATGTTTTCATCGGCGATATGCTCTCCTCGTTCGCAACAACACTCCACGAACCTGCCGGAAGCGAGAATTGAAGCGGCTTTGCGGGATTGCTATTCAAAATTACTAAAAACGATTTCGCCTCCGCAGTAGAACGCGAGGAACGGTTTTGCACACGAAAAGCAAGCACGGGAGCCTCGTCATTGCTTGCGTCCAAGAATTGAATATCTTGTTTTGACGCGCTTCCGAAGGCATTCGGATAGCGTTTGCGCAGCGCAATCAATCCCTGATAATACTCCACCAGGCTCCTGTTTGCTGCTGCGTGGGCGTAGTTGAGGTAGTTCGTGGCATCGTCTTTATTGTAGCTGTTGCGGTCGAGTTTCATCGCGTTGGTGTCCTTCACGCCCACCATCGGCTGAATCACTTTGCTTCGCGCGTATTCCTGCCCTGCGTGAATCATCACGGGACCTTGCGCGGCGAACAAAAACAGGGCAGCAAGTTTATTCAGAGCAAGCTGTTTTGGCGTTAGGCGGATGTGCTTTTCAAGATTGGTAATGCGTCCTTGCATCGTGTTGTCGCCAAGCGCGACGCGGATAAAATCGCCCATTGTCTCGTCGTCGTGCGATTCCACATAATTAACGCTATGCTCCTTTTTCAAAAACAATCCACCATCCTCGCGCAGCGTACCGTTGATGAATGCTTGCAGCGAGGCTTTCGTATTTTTGCCCTGATACTTTCCAAAAATGAAACCCAAGCCGTCATGCGGGTTCTGACCCTTTACGCCATTGCGGATTTGGTCGTTCCACGCCGCCCACGATACATCGCTAAAGAGTGCGGGAGAATACTTATTCCCGCCCCAGGGTTCGGCAATCAGCACCACATTCGGGTTGATTTTACGCGCTTCACGGGCAATTTCCTCGCAGGTTTCGCGGTCAATCATTGCCGCAAGGTCGAAGCGAAAACCGTCCACGTGGAACTCGGTCATCCAATACTTCACGCTCTCCACAATGAGGCGACGAGCCATGCGGCGGTCGGTTTTGAAGTCGTTGCCGCAATACGATGTGGCGATATATTTCCCCTCGCTATCGGTGTGGAAATAGTAAAATTTATCAATGAATTTCAGGGGATTTTGGTTGGTTTCCGACACGTGATTATAGACCACATCAAGGATTACGGCGATTTTTTCACGGTGCAGTGTTCTTACCAAATCTTTCAATTCCCTCACCACACGCCCGTCCGTGCCGCTCCATTCCTCGCTTTTGAGCGATGCACCGCTTGCGTAATACGATTCTGGTGCAAAGAAAAAACTTGTCATGTAGCCCCAGTAATTGCGCCGATACAGGTTTTCTTCTGGTTCAGTGTTCGCAAATTCGTGGATGGGCAGAAGTTCCACCGCATTCACACCGAGCGATTTTAAATGCGCTAAACCGCCCTTCTTTCCTTGCTCGGCAAGCCCTTTGAACGAACCTTTTGCCTGAATACCAGAGCTTGGATGCGCGGTCAAATCGCGTAGATGCGCCTCGTATATCACCAAATCGTTGTGATTTGCCGCAATCACGGGTTTGTCGCCTTGCCAATCGTAGGCGGTATCGAACTTCGGGTCGAGAATAAGCGTCCGCGCCTCGTGTTTGACGGTGTTTTTCGTCGCAACAGCGCGTGAATAGGGGTCGCCAATCAAGACCCGCGCATCAAACGCTTCTTTTGGCGAAGCACCCGTCGGACCCGTTACGCGATAGGCATAGTACGTTCCAACGAGCTTTTGTGCGGCTTGCGCTTCGGTGTGTTCCCATGTTCCATCGTCATTTTTTTTCATAACGACAGTTCGTCCTACTGTATCACTCAGTTTCGTAAAAAAGACGAGCGTAACCGCCGAAGCCCGTGGCGCGAACAAACGAAACGTGGTGGACTGCTCGCCAAGCGTGTAGCCAAGCGGTTTTTCGGAGAAAAATGCGTCGAGGTCGGCTTGGCGCGGCAAGGCAGCATCGGGCGTTTGGGCGCGTAACGAAATGGGCGAGGGATTAAGCATGAAGTAAATGCTCGCCAAGCAAGGAATAATGAGGCGTTGGAGCTTTTTGGGAAGGAACATTGTGGGTGTGATTTTGATGGAATATTTGGTTGAATATGCGTGTTGAATGTGTGTAGATAGGGTGTTGGAAATGCGCATCGGTAATTTAAGAAAAAAATTGGTCAATAAAATACTCCTTTCGGTGCTGCTTTTCGCTTGCAAATTCCCAGTCGTGCAGTATTTTTGCCGTCGCAAAACTCCGTTCTTCGTATTCTCATTATTCACTTTGCACCATACAAAAAGTCTTCAGTAGTGGCACAGACATTCTTGTCTGTGAGTATTAGTGCGGGATGCAAGCGACAAACACAGACAAGAATGTCTGTGCCACTGAAGCCTGACTCTACGTGTCTTAGAAGAGTTTTGTATGATACTGAGGATTGTTCCACATTTTTTCGCCAAAAACCTCATGAATACTTCTTCTCAGCCTTCTTCTTCTCAAGCCGCATCACCAGCAGAAACCGAACAAACAAGCCACACAGAGGTATCCTTGTACGGTTCTTCCACAAATACGATTTCAACAGCAAAGCGGGCGCGGCGCGTAACGACGCAGACCTTGATTGAAATGAAAAAACGCGGTGAACGCTTTTCCTGCCTCACCGCCTACGATGCAACAATGGCGCAGATTGTGGACGAAGCGGGCGTAGATGTGATTTTGGTCGGCGATTCGCTGGGAAACGTCGTGCAGGGGCATGAAACCACGATTCCCGTTACGCTGGAAGAAATTATTTACCATTGCAAAGCGGTCGTGCGCGGGGTGCAACGTGCGATGGTGATAGCAGATATGCCGTTTATGTCGTATCAGGTGTCGTCGGAAGAGGCGTTCCGCAATGCTGGAAGATTGTTGAAAGAAGCTGGGGCGGTCGCTGTGAAGCTGGAAGGCGGGCAGCGCGTGGTGGAGATTGTTGCGCATATCACGGAGGCTGGTATTCCCGTCATGGGGCATCTGGGCTTAACGCCGCAAAGTATTCACCAATTTGGTTCGTACCGCACACGCGGCACCACGCAAAAAGAAGCAGACCAGTTGCTCCAAGACGCGCTCGCCTTGCAGGAAGCGGGCTGTTTTGGCGTGTTGATGGAAAAAATTCCTGCCGACCTCGCCCGCCACGTCACCGAATCGCTCAGTATTCCAACGGTTGGCATCGGCGCGGGACCGCATTGCGACGGACAAATACTTGTTTATACCGATATGCTCGGCATTACCAATGAATTTCAACCGCGCTTTGTCCGCCGCTACGATGTCCTCCGAGAGCGCATGATTGGTGCGTTTGCGCAATATGCCGACGATGTTCGCACGGGCGGTTTCCCGTCGGTGGACGAGAGTTATTGAGGCAGACCTCTGTACACGACAAAACTTCTTCCATAGTGGCACAGACATTCTTGTCTGTGAGCCTTCAACGCCGCCGCAGGACTCACAGACAAGAATGTCTGTGCCACTGAAGCCTAAAGAAATCCACACTTTATTTTTTAACCATTCCTTACGCAGGAATGAAAAATATTATGATAGATAAATTCTATCACACAAAGCCCGCCGCATCAACATCTATCGTGATTTTCACTGCCGAAGAAGCGTGTTTTTGATTGTAAGCATGGTAGGCGCGTAGCACCATATCGCGCATTGCGCGTCCCGACGCATCATGTTCGCGCAAATTTTTCAGCACAATTATTCGCCGATAATTCCCCCGAAGCCGCGCTATACTTGGCACGGCAGGACCAAGCAGCAAAAATGGCGCGTGGTAATGATTGTCTCGCTTATGTGCCTGAGAATGCGATTGCTGCTCGCGTTGCAGGGCGAAGGCAAAATGCTGTGCGTGGGTGTGGACAACGGGGTCTTCTTTGCCAGAAAATTCAATCATCACAAAGCGCACAAAGGGCGGGTAAAGAGCTTCCTTGCGGCTTTGCAGCTCGTCGTTGTAGAACATTTCGTAGCTGGCGGTGCTGGCGGCGAGGATGGTTTGATGCTTCGGATGCGCGGTTTGCAAAATCACCTCGCCGCGATGTTCGCTACTGCGTCCAGCCCGCCCCGATACTTGCGTGAGAAGCTGAAAGGTACGCTCGGCAGCGCGAAAATCAGGCAAGTACATTTGCATATCGGCGTTGATGATTCCCACGAGCGTAACCCGCGCAAAATCTAGTCCTTTCGCCACCATCTGCGTTCCCAGCAAAATATCTATCTCGCCTTTGGCAAAGCGCGTAAGCATTTGCGCGTGAGAGCCTTTTTTGGTGGTCGTGTCCAAATCCATGCGCTGAATCACGATTTCACGCGGCTTTTCCTCTGCAATTCCTTGTGCCGCCATGAAAATTTCGAGCGAATTTTGCAGTTCTGCTTTCAAATCTTCCTCAATGCGCTGCGTGCCAGAGCCGATTTCGCGCATATCCGCCGAACCGCAATTTGTGCAGGCTTTCTCTGCCTCGTGGCTGTGGGCGCAGTAGTGGCAACGCAGCAGATTACGATGTTTGTGATAGGTAAGTGCCACCGAGCAGTTCGGACACATGGGAATATGCGCACAATCGCGGCACTCCAAGCGCGAAGCAAACCCGCGCCGATTTTGAAAAAGTATCACGCCTTCTTTCTTTGCAAGCCGCACCAGCACTGCCCGCAAGAGGTCTTCGGAAAACACGCCAATCATTTTGCGCTGTTTGCGGCGTTCCAGCACATCCACCACGCGCACAATCGGCATGGTTGCGCCGTCGGCTCGTTCGGTGATTTCTAGCAAATGATATTTCCCAGAGAGCGCATTGTACATGGTCTCCAGCGATGGCGTGGCTGAACCCAGCACCACGACTGCCTTTTCCAGCGTTCCGCGCACAATGGCGCAATCACGAGCATTGTAGCGGGGTGCAGGGTCGTCTTGCTTGTAGGACGGCTCGTGTTCTTCATCAACAATGATGATTCCCAAATTTGGCAATGGCACAAAAAGCGCAGACCGCGCACCAATCACGATGCGTACATCGCCACTTCGCGCCAACCGCCAAGCATCGAAGCGTTCTCCGGCGGATTTGTGGCTGTGCATCACGCCGATATTCGTCCCAAAAACGGCGCGAAATCGTTCAATAAGTTGCGGTGTGAGAGCTATCTCCGGCACCAGCAACAGTGCGGTTTTCCCGCGTTCCAGCGTCTCGCGTATTGCGTTCATATACACCAGCGTTTTTCCACTTCCCGTAACGCCGTGCAGCAAAAAGGTCTTGAATTTACTCGCGTGAATGGCTTCGGCAATCTTGTCGCGGGCGTGTTGTTGCTCAAGCGTAAAAGCGGCGGCGAGTTCGTCCTTTGGAGCGAGGACGGAAGCCAGTTCTGGGTTGCGCTTTTCAATGCGCGGCGCGTCAATCTGAAAATCCTGCACGTAGCCTTTTTGAATCAATCCTTTCAATACCGATTCCGTAAAAGGCTCGCCATGACTGGCTGCCAGAGCTTCCTTCGCCAAAAGCGGCGCAACGCCTTGTGTTTGGTAATGCCAATAAATCCGCCCCAGCAATAATGCCTGTTTTGGTGCAGCGCGGTCGAGTTCGTCCAAAGCGGCTTTCAAAGCGGCTTCTTCGGTTAAATCCGAGTGCAACGCCACTGCTCGCACCGTTTTTGCCTGAATTTCCTTTGTCATTCCACGATGCCGCTCCACAAAACCTTCTTCTTCTAACACCTCCAACTGCGCACTAATGCTCGTGTTTCCGCCCAAGACTTTCTCCAAATACGCAACCGATATTTCACCGTCGTGTTGGAGCAATTCTTGCAAAAGCGCGTAACGGCGAGGTGCGCGGCGGCGCATTGTCTCTAATTCCTCTTCACTCGGCTGTTTCAGACTGCTCACACGCACGATGCTTTCGGGCGACATACCTTGCGGAAGCATGGTTTTAAGCGTTTCACCGAGCGAGGCGAGGTAATAATCCGCAATCCATTTTCCGAGCGCGAGAAGTTGTGGCGAGAAGGCGGGCGTTTGCTCCAAAAGCTCCAGAATCGGCTTTGCTTCTGGTAGGGCGGCAACATTTTCCACGTCCACAATCACGCCCGTCAGAACACGCTTGCCAAACGGCACCAGCGCACGACAGCCCACAAGCCGCTTCAATGCTGCACTTTCTGACGATGTATGTTCTTGCATTGCCGCAAGCACCGTCTCTGGCAGCCTGTACGTGAAAAGGCGCGGAGCGGGAAGTGGCAAGGCGATGTTGATAAAATGCAGCATTGATGCGGTGTTGATTGTGCAAGGGAACGAAAGACAAGCCAGTGGAAAAGTCATAGTGGCACAGACATTCTTGTCTGTGTTTGTCGCCTGAGACCCACGCTAACACTCACAGACAAGCTGAGGGAAGCCCTCAGGTCTGTGCCACTGTGAGGGTGATTCTTTTCGACCGAGTATCTTACGGAAACGCAATCACTTTTTCCTCAACAAATTTTCCGTCGTGAATGCGCCAAACCAAGTAATTACCAGAACTTACATCGCCATTTTGGTCGAATTCAATCGGACCGCTTACGCCGTCGTAGTTTATCGGTACATTTTGCTTGATAAGCTGCAAGCCGCGTGCAAACTCGCCTCCACGCACTGTTTGCGCACCTTTGCGGGCATTGGCAATTTCGGGCATTTGCTTGGCAATGTCGCTTCCCTTCACGCTTCCCGCTTTTGCGATTGCCAGTGCCATCGTATAAACAGCATCGTACATACTTGCGGCATAGCTGTTTGTGGCTTCACTGCTCATGAGTGCGGCAAGCGAGCTGTTGGCAACAGTAACGGAATCGTCGAATGTAGCGCGTTTTTGAAATTCTTCGATGAAGCGCGTGAAAGATTTATCATTGGTTGGATGAATATAGGTAACGCCCATCATGCCCTCAACAAGGCTTGTTTCCACGCCTGCAATAAAGTCGTCGTTGTATTCGCCGTCGCAGCCGAAGAGAAAAGGTTTGTAGGAGGCGGTAATTTTTCCTGCTTGCGCAGATTGCGTCAGCATGAGCGAGATTTCATCCGCACCAATGAGGTAGAGTGCTTCGGGTTTGCCGTCGTAAATTTTATCCAGAAGTGTTTTGAAATCATAGTTTTTGCGGTCGGCTTCTTTGTAGGGAACGATATTCAGCACTTTTTTGTCGGCTTGCTTTTCAAATAACTCTTTGAAGGTTTTTGCTAATTCCGAGCCGTAGGCATTATCGGGATGAACCACCGTAACGGTGCGGTGTTTGGTTTTGCCGAGAACATCAGCCGCAATACGCCCTTGAAACAAATCATGCGGAATGGTGCGCCAGACCAAGCCGTTATCCTGCAAGCGGCTTATTTTGGGCGAGGTGGACGACGGCGTAATGGTAAAAACCCCTTTTTGAATCGTTACCTCTGTTGCTCGCATGGTGGTGCTTGAGCCGCCGCATGAAATCAGAACTTCTGCGCCACGAGCAAGAATTTGTGCGGTCAGTGCTGGCACAGTGTCGTAATTCCGCCGCGAATTGAAAATAGGCAGCAGTTGGAGTTTTTTCCCAAGAACGCCGCCAGCATTGTTTACTTCGTCAATCGCCATATTCGCACTGCGTAGAAGCGTGGTCGTGCCTGGGTCGCCAGAGCCAATCATAATGCCGACTTTGATGGTATTTGCTGGCGTGTTGGGTTGTGCAGAAATCGGAGCAAATGCTGCCAACACAAGCAGCACCGCCGATGCGAGGAAAGAACAATGTATTTTCATAATGCTGTGGAATAATAAATTGTGTAGGGCTGCATAGCATTCATATATTGAACGGAGTATTTAAATTTTTTGTGTTTGCAGCCGTACTTGCGTGAATAAATTAAGTAAACGCTGATTTCTTATTACAAAAGAACAGGTTTTCATGCAGAAATGCAAATGGCAAGTTGTTTCGTCGCAAGTATTTCTGTGGAAAAAGAATAGCGTGAAAATATTCTTGCCAGAAAACCCGCACCAATGCTTATTTTTGCGCACATTATGTTGCTTTTTCAATGATTTTTCATTTTTTCTATGACACCATCATCCAGTACATCATCAACGACATCCGCGCCTTCCGCCGAACAGCCCACAAACACACGCTTTGAACTCTTTCATCAAGCCATTGGCAAGTATATGACCGAGGTCGGCGCATCGAGCTACGGACGCTGGCTGAATGGAAAATTGCTGGATGTGCAGCGCGACGGCTCAATGCTCATGGAATTTACCGTGCGAGCGGAAATGCTGAATCCCGCACAAACTCTTCACGGCGGCGTAGCGGCGGGCATGATGGATGAAGTCATTGGTGCGGCAGTGTATTCGCTGGGAAAGAAGAATCTTTTTACGACGGTCAATCTCGTTTCCGATTATTTCGCTTCCGCAAAAACAGGCGATGTGCTGCACGCAAAAGTTTCGATGATAAAACAAGGCGAAAAGATTATTCATGTTCAATGCGAACTCTGGCTTGTTGCTAAAGGGCGCATGATTGCTCGCAGCGTGTCGAATATGATTCGCACGGAAATGGAATTGCCATTTTAGAGAATTGATTAAAAAACTTACAGTAACTAGTCAGGTCATGATTTTTTAGGACGCAGATGAAGATGATTGAATAGATGAAGATGATGAAAATGCAGAAAACATCAACAACGGATGAAGTCTGC
>RDXM01000166.1 GCA_004292595.1 Candidatus Kapaibacterium sp.
CACCTGTCCCAATAAGGCGCAGCGTCGCACCTGCGACGGTCGCGCCCGATACATTCAAAAAGCCGTTGTTGGTAATCGTGATGCCGTTGGAAACTGCCAACACCGACGGCGAGGTTACGTGCAGACTTACGAATGGACCAATCGCAAACGATGTATTCACCGTTGCCGTCACTGCGCCCGCAACGCCAACGTAGAAATCCGTTGCGGGGCTGGTAAATGCTGTTGCCGGAGAGCCGCTGCCATTGGGAGCTGAGTTCCAGCTAGCGGGTAAACCTGCGTCGCCGCTTTGGTAGTAGAAAACGGTTGGAACGGGAGCGTTCAGGAACACGGTCATTTGCGCAAGGTTGGCGTAATTAGCAACAATGTCCAAATCGCCGTCGTTATCGGCATCGCCCGCCGCCAAGCCTGTGATTTGTGCGCCCGCGCCACCTGCTGCGGGATATGACGCAACGGGCGCGAAGGCAGTCGCCGCACCGTTGCGAAGCAAGATGCAGAGCGTGTTTGTGGCTGTTCCCGCAACGGCAATATCCATAGTTCCATCGGCGTTGAAATCGCCCGCAATCACCGTGCGGGGCTGCGTTCCCGCGCCTGTGGAGTACGAACCTTCCAGCGTGAAGGTACAATCACCATTCCCGCGAAAGACCACGACGTTATCCGAGCCGGAATTGGAAACAACAATATCCAAACGCCCGTCGTTGTTGAAGTCTGCAACGGCAAGCGTGTGAGCATTGCTAAAGCCTGTACCGAAGGCAGCAAATGGCGTAGAAAAGCCGCCCGCGCCGTTATTGACCAAAATCTGCACCGTTGTTGTCGATGCAAGTCCGATGATGTCCATATCGCCGTCGCCGTCGAAATCACCTGCTTCGATGTTTGTGCCGCCCGCGCCCAGCGTTGCACCGAGAACGGGAGCGAGGAAATTCCCGCCCAAACCCGTGCCAAAGAGAATGTTTACATCGCCAGTGGTCAGTTTTGCCGCCACATCCAAGCGTCCGTCGGCATTGAAGTCGGCGGCAGCGATGTAGCCGTTATTTGCTCCCGCAGCGCGATTGATGGGAACGCTAAAAATATTTCCGCCAGGGTTAAAGGTTCGGATAGTGATATTTGCCGAGCCTGCATTTCCGACGACATAATCCAGTGAGCCGTTATTGTCGAAATCGCCCGCGAGAAGCGAGAGTGGCGTTGTTCCTGTGCCACCGCCCGAGCCAGAGACCGCCATCGCCCCGCCGCCTGTTCCGGCGAAGAAGCGCGTATTTGAGCTGGCATTATCCATCGTTACGACATCCAAAAGGTTGTCGTTGTTGATATAGCCTGCTTTTATGAATTGCCCGAAGCCCGAAGTTGCGTACGAAGCAAGTTGTGTAAACGTTCCCACGCCCGAACCGCCCGTTGCCACGCGGTAGTCAAACGTGTACGGACGAGTGCGAATACCTTCGCTGTTATTCGGCGCAGCAACACTGCTGGAAGCGTTGGTAACAGTTACGCTCACGAGTTCGCCCGGACGGAAATCAGCAGAAGGGTTAAACTCTACGCTTGAAAGAGTCGGACCGGAATACACGCCATTTGGCGCAGAGCCTTGAAGAAGGGTGCGGCTGCCCGTCAAGCCGCCATGCACTTGGAAAAGCTGCTGTGCGGGCGGAACGGAATATGTGTTGGTGGTGATGTTCGTGGAGAAATTCACCGTTACATTCGCAGAGCCGAGAGCAATGTTCGGATTACCCGTGCCATTACCGTTGCGCGTAGGTGTTACGGTGGTTACAAGCGGCTGGGTGCCGTTTTTGAACACATCAATAGTGCCGCCGTAATTTGTATAAACGGCATCCAAATCTCCATCGCCATCAATATCACCGAGTGCAAGGGCATTAGAATTACTATTACCACCGTTCTGTGAGGAAAAATAGCTGAAGGTTCCCGAATTCAAACCATTGTTGCGGCAGACTGTTCCTTGTTGCATGACGACATCCAAATCACCATCGCCGTCCATATCGCCGAGCGCTATTTTTTCATTGCTCGGGAGCGTTATCGGTAGAGCGAGGGTTTGCGAAATGGCAAACACTCCCGCCGTATTGGTCAGCACTTGCAGCGATGAGGTAGAAAATTGCACCGCGACGATATCAAGGGTGCCGTTGCCATCAATGTCGCCAATATCCAAATTTACCGACTGTACAATGGTCAGCGTTTGAACGGCAGCGAATGTACCCAGCCCGTTATTGGCAAAGATGCGGAGGTTGTTTGCTGCTGTTTCGCTGACAACGGCAAGGTCAATATCGCCATCACCATCGAAATCACCTGCCCGTACCGACCTTCCGGGCGTGCTTACACCGCCCGCAACCAGCACAGACGTTGGGAATCCGCCCGCACCATTGCCGAAACTGATGCGGAGATTGGTGCTGTAATCTACCCCAGCCAAATCAAGATTGCCGTCGCCGTTGAAATCTGCTGTGCAAAGGCTATAAAATCCAGCAACAACAGCCGTCGGTGCGAGGAAGTCGCCCGTTGTCGCATTATTCAAAAAGATATTGACATTCGACGATGCAGTGAGACCTTGTGCCACATCCATCCAGCCGTCGTTATTGAAATCACCAACGCAGAGTTCCCGTGCATCGGATGTGGTGTACTGCGGAACAGTGCGTGACGCAAAATTGCCCGCGCCATCACCGCGATAATGGAATGGGCGATTATTGGGCGAAGCAGCAATCGTTCCAGCAACATAATCCAAAAACCCGTCGTTGTTGAAATCCGCCAGTGCGCCGCCCCACATATTGAAGCCTGTTCCGTAGGTGGTCGTGTTGTACAACGTTGCCGAAGCAAGAGGCGCAATCATGGCACTTGTGCGGAAGCCCATCACAAAGGGGCGTGTGCTTGCGCCGCCTGTGCTTTGCGCATTGGTAACACTCACAAACACTTGCTCATTCGGCAGAAAACTGGAAGTAATGCCCGTGAGCGTAGCGGTATTTGCAGGACTAACGCCAGGGGTAGCTGTGCGCAAGCCACGTGACAAGCCGTGTACACGGAAGTTCGCAGGGGTCACCGTAGCAGGATTCACGTTTGCGCTGAACGGAATGTTGATATTTGTTGCCGAAGCCACGTTCATCGTGTTCAGAAGTGGCGTGGTTGCTGGGCGCGGCGTGAAGGGCGGAAGATTGCCCGCAACGTTCATGGGAACTGTATTTAAGAATACCGTCATTTGTGCCGCCCCTGTGTAGTTCATCACAATATCCATATCACCGTCGCCGTCCACATCTCCTGCGTCAATGCCGTGTGGCGAAGTGAAAGGTGCCGAGTATTGCACTACGGGTGCAAAGGCACTTCCCGTAGCATATGCCATTGCATTGCGAAGCAGAACACAAAGTGAATTCGTACCAAAGCCAGCACCAGCAATATCCATGCGTCCGTCGCCGTTAAAATCGCCTGCAACGATGTGACGAGGTGCAGTTCCTGCGCCTGTGGAGTAGGCATCCGCCGCTTGAAATGTACCGTCGCCGTTGCCGCGATGAATAGCTACGGTGTTTGACCCTGAAAGTGAAACCGCAATATCCAGAATACCATCAGCGTCGTAATCGGCTACGGCAGCCGTGTGCGGGGTTGTTCCGCCCGCAGAAAACACGGTCAAGGCACTAAATGACCCCAAGCCACTACCAAGCAGCACTCGTAGCTGATTGGTACCACCAATCAAGGCTATGACATCCACAGCACCATCGCCGTTGAAGTCCCCTGCTGCAATATCATCCGTTACTGTGCCACCAACCGATACAGTGTTTACTGCTGCTTGGAATGTGCCGTCGCCATTACCCTGAAGATATTGGAGCATACCGGTTGTCAGTCGCACAACAATATCCATATTGCCGTCGCCGTTGAAGTCGGCGGTTGTAATTCCGCCATTATTCCCCCCAACGGCAATATTCGTCGGCGCGAATATCAAGCCTGTGCCTTTGATAGAGACCGTCACAACACTTGCTGCACTATTTGAAAAGACGTAATCCAGTTTTCCGTCGTTATTAAAATCAGCAACGCTCATTCGTTGTGGGCTGTTGCCCGCACCGTAGGGCGTTTGTATTCCCGTCGTGCCATTGCCAGCACCAAAGAACACCGAAGAATTTGTGCCGAGAGTGTTGGCTGTTACCACATCCACATTACCGTCGCCGTCGAAATCTGCCATACGGGTAGCCCAGCCTGTATTCGCTGTGGGATATGACGCAAACGGTGAAAATGTTCCTGGACCAGTCCCCGCCGCCGTGCGGAAGCCCATCACAAAGGGACGTGTGCTTGCGCCGCCTGTGCTTTGCGCATTGGTAACCGTTACCCAGACTTGTTCGCCGACGTTGAAACTTGAAGTAACTGAGGCTGTGGTGGTGAATTGCAGTGTCGTCGCGCCCGAAGCGACAAAGCCTTGACCTGAGCGGTAACCGCGCGAGGTCGTACCAAACACTTTCATTGCATCGCGGGCATTTGGCGAGGTCATACCGTTGGAAAACACCCACGGAGCGAGGGGTTGCGAGAAGGTAACGTCAATGCTATTCGTACCCGCAACATCCATTGGCACTTTTCTTGGAAATGTAAGCGTTGGTGTGCCGTAGTTCATCGTGTTCATAAGCGGCGTAGTCGTCGGGCGCGGCGTGAAGGGCGGTAGATTGCCCGCAACGTTCATGGGAAGCGTGTTCAGCAGTACCGACACGTTTGCCGCGTTGTAATTCGGCGTAACAAGGTCAATATCGCCATCGCCGTCCACATCGCCAGAGGCAATGCTATATGGAAGGGCACCAGTGGCATAGCTTATCCCCGCAGAAAAGACACCTCCAGTGTTGAGCAAAATGCGCACTGTTCCAGCTATCGTGCTGTTTGAGACAGCAATATCAAGCTCGCCGTTGCCATCAAAGTCATCCAGAGTAACGCCTTGTGGCTGCGTAAAGCCTGTGGTGTAGTCGGTTCGGGTAAATGTCCCTGTGCCTGAATTGACAAAGACGCTGACACTGTTCGCCCCACGATTGGCAGAAACGAGGTCAATAAAACGATCGCCGTTAATATCGCCTGCGGCAAGACCCCATGTATTTCCAGGAGTGGCATTGTTCACCACCGCGCCCAGCATTCCTGTGCCATTGTTCATCAAAACAGCGACGTTGGGATTGATTTGATTTGCTACCGCCACATCCAAGTCGCCATCGCCGTCGAGGTCGGCAACGATAACGCTGTTTGGTCCAGTGCTTGCACCAATAGAATATCCTGTCGATGCACCAAACACGCCCGCACCGTTATTCAAACGAATACCAATACTATTCAAATTGGGCAACGCGAACACCATATCAAGGTCGCCGTCGGCATCCATATCGCCAAACGCATATGAGCTAACGCCCGTGCCGTGATTATAGAACACCGCAGGAAAAAACGTCCCCGTACCAAGATTTTGATTGAGAAAGACATATGTGCCGCTCCCATTGTTTCCAGCAACAATATCAAGTGCGCCGTCATTATTCAAATCGGCAACACCGACAGAATACATACCAGTAGCTCCGGTGTAGGGTGTGGGTCCGGTAAATGTACCTGTACCTGTGTTGAGATACACAAAGATATTGCTCGTGCCTAATGCCGCAGCGACAACATCCATATCACCATCGCCATCAAAATCGCCCGTTGCAGTCGCGCAGGACTGCGTTCCTGCGGTAAGAGTTGTTTGTGTGGGAAATTGCGCCGGACCTGAGCCTGCCCGCGTCCGAAAACCCATCACAAAGGGGCGGGTTCGTGCGCCGCCTGTTGATTGGGCATTGGTAACCGTTACCCAGACTTGTTCTCCGACGTTGAAACTTGAAGTAACCGAAGCCGTGGTGGTGAATTGCAGTGTCGCCGCGCCCGAAGCCATAAAGCCCAAGCCAGAGCGGTAACCGCGCGAGGTCGTACCAAATACTTTCATTGCATCCCGCGCAGTCGGCGAGGTCATACCGTTGGAAAACACCCACGGAGCGAGGGGTTGCGAGAAGGTAACATCAATGCTATTCGTACCTGCAATATCCATCGGCACTTTCCTTGGAAATGTAAGCGTTGGTGTGCCGTAGTTCATCGTGTTCAGAAGGGGCACCGTTGTTGGGAGCGGCGTGAAGGGCGGGAGATTCCCCGCAACGTTTATCGGAAGAGAGTTCAGCAGTATCGCAACAACACTATTCGCTCCTGCTGCAATCGTCGTGGCAATATCAAGGTCGCCGTCGCCGTCCAAATCTCCCGAAACAAGCGATGAAAGCCCCGTACCTACACCATAATTCAATGCCGGAGAGTACACGCCTGGAGTAGCAGGGGGATTCAAGAGGACACTAACCAGATTGCTAGAAAAACAGCTCACGGCAAGGTCGAGCGTGCCGTTGCCATCGAAGTCTGACGAGACGATAGTTTGCGGACCCGAACCCACTGTATAAGGCACTGCCGGCCAGAAAACACCTGCGCCTGTGGCGGTGTTCAAAAAGACACTGATATTGCTGCTGGAAAGATTCGTTACGGCAAGGTCGAGATAGCCGTCGCCGTTGAAATCTCCAGCAGTGATGCCATTGGGACCTGACCCAGCACCATAATTGACGGGAGAAGCAAACACGCCCAAGCCCGTGTTCAGCAAAATACTCACATTATTGCTTGCTTGATTCGCCACAGCAAGGTCAATATCGCCGTCGTTGTCAAAATCTCCGTTGGTAATTCCCCAAGGGGTTGTTCCGACGGTATAACCGACATTCGCACCAAATGTTCCTGAACCTGTGTTCAGCAAAATTTCCACAGTGTTACCGGATTGCTTTGTCACAGCAAGGTCGAGGTCGCCGTCGCCGTTGTAGTCTCCGACCGCTATCGAACGAGCCTGACCAGCTCCTACACCATAGACCACCGCTGCCGCATACAAGCCCGCGCCTGTGTTCAAAAGGATGCGAATTGAGCCGTTACCAGTTACGGCAAGGTCGAGGTCGCCGTCTGAGTCGAAATCGCCTGTGGCAATCGCGGTTGGTGACGATACCAGATAATTGTCCGGTGCAAGATATGAGCCTGTGCCTGTGTTTATGAGGACATCAACACTGTTCGTGTTCGACGCGGCAAGGTCGAGATAGCCGTCGCCGTTAAAATCACCAGTTGCTATGCTCTGCGGAGTATTCGCAACACTGGTCAAAGAACTCGAAACAAACTGCGCTGGACCCGAACCAGCCTTTGTGCGGAAGCTCATCACAAACGGGCGTACGGGTCCGCTCGTGCCTTGCGCATTGGTAACGCTTACCCAGACCTGTTCGCCGACGTTGAAACTTCTTGTAACGGAAGCTGTCGTCGTAAATTGAAGTGTCGCTCCCGAACCCGCAAAGCCCACGCCAGAGCGGTATCCACGCGAGGTCGTACCGTGAACTTTCATGGCATCCCGCGCATTCGGCGAGGTCATAGCGTTGGAAAACACCCACGGCTGGAGGGGTTGCGAGAAGGTAACGTTAATACCATTCACGCCCGCAATATCCATCGGCACTTTTCTTGGAAATGTAAGCGTTGGTGTACCGTAGTCCATCGTGTTCATGAGCGGCGTGGTCGTCGGGCGAGGATTATAGGGCGGGACATTGCCCTGAACGGTCATAGGAACGGCATTGAGGAAAACGCTGATGAGTGCAGTCGCATGGGTGATAACAAGATCCAAATCACCGTCATTGTCTATATCCCCTGCTGCAATTCCTTGTGGTTGCAAGGCAGTGGGGTACTGCACCACAGATGCAAAGGCACTGCCCGCCGTGTACGCGGCAGCATTGCGAAGAAAAATAGATACGGTATTATTGCTGCGACCCGTAACCGCCAAATCCATGCGTCCGTCAGCATTAAAATCGCCTGCAACTATGCCAAATGCTCCCGTTCCCGCCACTAAGGGATAGACATCCGGAGCGAGGAATGTGCCGTTGCCAATGCCACGATGAATAGCAATATCGCTTGAGGTACCATGACAAGCAGCAATATCAAGGATTCCGTCGCCATCATAATCGGCAACGGCTATGGCTCGAAGTTGTGTACCACCTGAGGAAAACGACGTGAGCGAGGTAAATGTACCGACACCATTATTCAGAGCAACTCGGAGTTGATTGCTGATTAAACTTGCTAGGTAAACAATATCTATATCGCCGTCGCCATCGACGTCGCCAGCTTGCATATTGTTAGTGATAGATGATTCGCCAGAATTACCGATGCCTACCCAGGGTTGAAATGTACCATCCCCATTGCCGACAAGAAGAAATGATGAAGATGATGATTGCGATACAATATCCATCAGTCCATCGCCGTTAAAGTCTGCCGCGATAACACTGGGATTGCCAGCAGGAAAAGTTCCCAGATTTGTCGCCGTAAATGCTGGTGCCAAATGGACGAAAAGACTTGCTCCATTTGCATTACGGGCAAAATCTAATAGACCGTCATTATTAAAGTCCGCTGCTGCAAGTCCGCCAGTTCCGCCGCTAGCGGGAAAGGATGTTGGCGTCCCCATCGTGCCGTCGCCCGCACCAAGAAAGCGCGAAGCACCAGTAGCAGTCGACCTTATGACATCGAGGTTGGCATTGGCATCACCGTTAAAATCGCCCACAAGAAGAGAAGTTCCAGCACTTAGGTCTGGATAGGTAGCCAACGGTATAAACGTCCCCACACCCGGACCACCGGTCGCTGTGCGGAAGCCCATCACGAAGGGGCGTGTTGTTGGCAAGCCAGTTGTGCCTTGGGCATTGGTAACGCTTACCCAGAGCTGTTCGCCGACGCCGAAGGTTGCGGAGGTCGTGAATCGCAGCATTGCGCCCGAACCCGTAAAGCCATTGCCAGTGCTGTACCCGCGAGAAGCCGTGCCATGAACTTTGATGACATCCCGCGCACTCGGCGAGGTTAGTCCATTGGACAACACCCACGGAACGAGGCTTTGCGAGAAAGTAACGTCAATGCTATTCACGCCAGCCGTACTTATCGGCACTCTCACGGGCGAACCTGTGGGCGTGCCGTAGTTCATCGTGTTCAAAAGCGGCGTGGTTGTTGGGCGCGGCGTGAAGGGTGGGAGATTCCCAGCGACGTTCATGGGAAGCGAGTTCAAATGCACTGTCGCCACAGCAGACGTTTCATAGTTCGCCAGCACATCCATATCGCCATCGCCGTCCAAATCGCCCGATGCCAGACCGTGCGTCTGAATGCCCGATGTCGGGTAGGCATTCACCCCTCCAAAAGCACCACTGCCATTATTCAGTAAAATGCCGATAGCGTTTGTACCACGTAATGCCGCGCCAATATCCAAACCATTCACACCATCGAAATCCGCCAATATCACATTGCGAGGATCACTGCCCACTCCCGTCGAATATATTATTGGCGCGGCAAAGGAGCCGTCGCCATTGCCTATATATACCCGCACCCCATTTGTGCCGAAATTATTGGACACGGCATCCAATCGCCCGTCGTTATTCACATCACCTAAGGTAACAAACTGAATAGAGGGACTGGCTAAGGTGAATCCAACGGAAAATCCTCCATTTCCGTCATTAAGGACAGAACGCAACGTACCGCCGCCTGTATTGGTAAAGACAATATCCACATCGCCGTCGCCGTCAATATCGCCGGACTCGCAATACGACGACGTAGTTCCACCCAAGGGATATGTTTGCACCGTTTGGAATGTGCCATCGCCGTTACCGAGAAAAACAAACAACGAGGTTAGACCTGAAGCAGCGACATCCATGTTGCCATCCGCATCGTAATCGCCAACGGTAACATAAAGTGTAAACCCACCAGCACTCAGATTCACCGGTCCACCAAAGGTTCCGGGGGTAAGCGCCGAATTCATACGAACGGAAAGATTGGTTGAAGCAGTGGCAACAAGATCGAGGACACCGTCATTGTTGAAATCTGCCGCTCTCACACTTCTGGGGGATGTGAACGCTAAATCTGTGGGCGTTGCTCCAAAAGTACCGTTGCCATTGCCTCTCCGAATACGAATGTTGTTCGCCGAAGGGTCGGCGGTAATCATGTCAAGAATGCCGTCGTTATTGATATCAGCAGTGGTTATACTGTAACCCAACGAAGTCGTTGGATAGAACACATTTTCTATAAACTGCGCCGGACCTGTTCCCGCCGCCGTGCGGAAGCCCATCACGAAGGGGCGTGTAGGCGCAAAGCCCGTTGATTGGGCATTGGTAACGGTTACCCAGACCTGTTCGCCCGGGTTGAAACTTGTGGTAACGGAGGCTGTTGTTGTGAAACGCAGCGTCGCTCCCGAACCGCCAAAGCCAGTGCCAGAGCGGTAGCCACGCGAGGTTGTGCCGTGAACTTTCATAGCATCGCGAGCATTCGGCGAGGTTGTACCGTTGGAAAAGACCCACGGAGCGAGGTTTTGCGAGAAGGTAACGTCAATGCTATTCACGCCAGCCGTATTCATCGGCACTTTCACGGGCGAACCTGTGGGAGTGCCGTAGTTCATGGTGTTCATTTGTGGCGTGGTGGTGGGGCGCGGATTGTACGGGACAACGTTGCCTGCAACATTCATCCCAGACTGAGCGAAGACCAACACGCGGTTTTGGCTTATGTCTGCGGCAAAAAGCACCGAACCAACAAAAGCAAGCCCAGTAGCAGTATTCATGCCCCTTTGCGTAAGATTGATGCCGCTTGTTGTAAAGTTAGGTTGCCCAAGCACGTTATCAGCCGCAGCACCATTGACTTTGGCGTTTGCATTGTTAAAAATGAGAACACGGTTGTTTGCACCAACGTTACCATCTCCTACAAACAAATTCGTTCCGTCCGTTGCCATTCGTGCGGGACTGCCCATTCCAGTTGCGGTCAGTGCCGCCGCCGATGCGGTAAAGTTTGGCTGCCCCAAGACGCGGTCAGCATTATCACCATTGACCTTACTGCCAATATTATCAAAGGCTACAACACGACGAGCGGTGTTATCGGAAACATAGAGTGTATTTCCGATAACTGTAACACCATTAGGGAATGGTGTAGAATTTTGAGCAGGAACAGCACTTCCGACGGTCGTGTAGTTTGCCGCACCGAGAACGAGATTAGCATTGGGACCGTTGCTCGTAAGCGATGCAGCAGGATAGCGTACAACACGTCTGTTTTGTCGGTCAGCAACAAATACATCACCCGTAACAGACGAAACAGCAAGTGCAAAAGGACTACTGAGTCCTGTCTGCGTTGTGGCGGCTGCGCTTGATGTAAAGTTTGGTTGCCCATAGACAAAACTAGCATTCGGTTGGTTAACGGCAATCGCATGAGCAGCGTTAAAGCGGAGAATACGATTGTTGTTTAACTCAACTATGTACAGATTACCGGCAGCATCAACGGCAGCAGCACGTGGGTCGTTGAAGGTGTTTTGTGTTGTTCCCGTACCAGAAGACGTGAAATTCGGCTGTCCGAAAACAATTTCGGCAGAGGGGTTATTACTCGTAATCGGAAGCCCGAAGCGTAATACGCGGTTGTTATTGTTATCAACCACATAGAGCTTGTTATTCGTTGCGTCAATAGCAATTCCTCCTGGACCGCTCATTTGCTGCTGTGTCGTTCCTGCAACGCCAGTAGTAAAATTGGGTTGCCCAAGCACGTAGGCAGCATCTTGCCCGTTTGTCCACTGCGCCTGTGCCGAAGTACCAAAGAGACACAGGAGCAGCGTTACAGTGGTAAAGAGCCGCGCAAGGGATTTGACCACAAAGCGAATGCTCACGCGAGAAGTACGGAAGGACATCATAATTGTACGATGAAAAAGAGGAGAGGGAAAATCAAAAGAACTGAAGAAACGAAAGAGTTGAACAGAGTGATGCTACCTGTGCGGTTGCCTGTGCGGCTGTACTTTGTATTTACGCCGCCCGCGAGAAATGCCGCCGCTGAAAAAAAGGAATATCGACCATTGCAACAATACTTTGCTCGCCGAGCAGTGATTCGCCAGAGACCGAATACAGAGAGGTATGCTCTTCCAAGCTGTGAGGCGGGGGTATCTCGTGTCCCGCAGACTGCAAATTACGAAAAAATGCGCAAAGAGCAGCGCGAATCCGCTCCAGCGTTTCATCAAGATTTTTGCCCGTAGCAGTGCAGCCCGGCACATCGGGTACGAATGCGCCGTAAAGCCGTCCAGACGGTATGTCTGCTTGGTCTATGATGATAATGTAGGTTTCCATGCTGCAAAATTATCCAGATGGCAAAAGGGAAAGAAGAACTTTTGGGTAAGCGGTCGAAAAATTGGGTAAGCGGTCGAAGTGCGGATGGCAGAGTGTGGTAAACGCAGGATTTGCTTCATTTATTTCACTACTAACTGCTCTTTCAATTTCGCAAATGAGCGGCGGCTTACGGAAAACGCCTCGGCTCTATCGCGCAGAAAAACGACTGCGCCGCTTCCGCTTGGCTCTATCGGACGCGAAGGGTCGAGATACGCCAGATTGATAATTGTTGCCCTGTGAATGCGCAGAAAATCTTGCTCTGGCAGCAATTCTTCCCATTCATTCATTGTGCGCAGCAGCATTGCTTTTTTACCGTCCGCAAAGTGAAGCTCGCTGTAATTATCGCTTGCGACAATACAAACAATCTCTGGAAGCGGCACAAAACGGCGAGTTCTGCCCATCACAACAAACACCATGTCCCCGGAAGTGAGCTTTGATGAAGTGAGACTTGCTGCTGCTGTCTGCTCTGATGCACTTTTTTGGTTCTCCATCGCGCCCTCAGGATGCTCCTCTCCATGAAAAGAAGCCTTTTGTGCGACAGACAAGCCCCGTTCCAAGCGCATGAGCGTCTGTTCCAAGCGGTCGGGGTCTATTGGTTTCAAGAGGTAATCAAGCGCATTGACCTTGAAAGCTCGAAGAGCGTATTCATCGTAAGCAGTAACAAACACAATGCGGATTTGCTCCTCGCCATCGTAATCAATCTCTTCCAGCACCTCAAACCCCGAACCATTCGGCATATTGATGTCGAGAAAAATCACGTGCGGACGCGGGTTCTGAGGCGAAGCAAGATACGCAACCGCTTCTTGCTTGCTTGCTGCTTCGCCAATAACCGTAACACGACCCGCAAAGTCCGCCAGTGCTTGGCGCATTTCGAGACGGGCAAGCCGCTCGTCGTCTATCAGATATGCTTGTATCATTGCCAATGTTTGTTGTTGCAATTTTTGTTCTTAAATCGTTGGCAAATCTATGAAGAAACACGAACATTTTCCATTGTTTGCGATAATTCTTTCAGCGCAATCGTAATCCGAATCCTCACCATTCCTTGCTCCTCGCTGATTGTCATGCTGTGCGACTGCGCGTAATACTGTTCCAAACGCTTGCGTAGATTCGTCAATCCTATTCCTGTGCTGCGCTTTTTCGCCAACGCCGCATCATTGCTTGTCACCCAGACTCCTGTATTTGCGACTTCGATACACAATTCTTCGTTCTCAATTCGGCTGGAAACGCTGATGTGGAGCGTTGTTTGAGCATCTTGCATACCATATTTTATCGCATTTTCCACCAGCGGCTGCACCAAAAAAACAGGAACGTTCAGCCTAAGCGTTGCACGGTCGGCGTTCACAACAGCCTCCAAACGCTCTTCAAACCGTATTTTCTCGATTGCCAAATAATGCTCTACTGCTTCAATTTCGTCGCCAAGAGGCGCGGTCTGGCGCGTACTTGCCACCAGCGTATGCCGAAGAAGGCTGGAAAACTGAATAATCATGCGCTTTGCATTGCGTTGATTTTCCACCATGAGCGCGTTCACCGAATTTAGCACATTAAACATAAAATGCGGATTGAGTTGATAGCGCAAAAGCGCATCGGTGGCTCGTTTGCGCTCGGTGATGTCTTCGATAACCGACCAAACCCGCTCAAAATCTTGGTTATCGCTATGATTACCAATCGCAATGCCGTACATCACCACCGCAATTTTCTCGTCGTTCGATTGCACAAGAGTTTGCTCAATCGGTCCAAAAGCGCGTCGTTGCTTGAGCGAATGCGTAATGGAACTGCTGTGCGTATTTCCTAAAATTTGCCAAAAATTGAGCGCGGAGACTTCATGCCGCTCATGCCCCAGAAGCCGCATAAATGCTGCGTTTACTTCCAAAATCACGCCGTCGTTTTGCCAGAGAACCATACCAAGCGTGGAGGTCTCAAAGAGCGCACGAAACTTCTCCTCCGAGCGTTGCATTTCAAGCTCCGCACGTTGGCGTTCTTCGATATGCAAGAGCAGTTCGCGCCTGTGTTCTTGCAAGCGTTGAATGCGACGGCGATAATTTTGCATAACCAGCGCAATCGCCCCAAGACCTGACAGAATCAAGATTGTACGAAACCACCACGTTTGCCACCATGGAGGAAGTATCACCACGTGTAGCTGCAAACCCGCATCATTCCACACCCCATCGTTATTGGCAGCGCGGACGCGGAACGTGTATTTTCCTGGGTCGAGGCTCGTGTACACGGCTTCATTCCTTGTTCCGCCCATAATCCACTGTTTATCTAGTCCTTCGAGCTGGTAGGAATATTGGTTATTTTCGGGAATGTGAAAATCCAACGCGGCAAAGTGAAAGGTAAGAAAGTTTTGGTCGTGCCGAAGTGTGATAGTTCCTTGTTCACTTCCTTGTTCACTCTCGTTTTGAGCAGTCGTGTTTTTTTTCGAGCGAGTAATGATGCTCTCTGGCGACATATTTTCTGCAAAAATTTGTATTCCCGTCAGCGCAATCGCTGGCGGAGCGTTATTGAAGCGCAGAGAGTCTGGGTGAAACGCATTGAAGCCGTTTGTTCCGCCAAAAAACATCGTTCCGTTGGCACTTTTGTAATAGCTGCCGCGATTAAACTCCCGCCCTTGCAGCCCGTCTGCACTTGTGAAGGTGCGAAAAGTATTGTGCTGCCGATTCCACAGCGTCAAACCCGCATCACTGCTTATCCAAAACCGTCCTTGCCCGTCCTCAAGCGCAGCATAGAGCGAGTTATCGGGAAGTCCGTGTGTTTGATTGATAAAAGAAAATCGGTCGTGCGCTCGGTCGTATTGCGCTAAACCCGCTCCTTTGCTAGCAATCCAGAGCGTACCAGTGCGGTCTTCCATGATTGCCGTAACGATACTCCCAACAACGGATTGCGCCATTCCAGAAGCGCGGAGCATATCGGGCGTTCGGTCGCGGAGCGCAGCGTTTTTTGTATCGAATTTTTCATCGAACATCCAGAGTTCGCGCAAGCCTCCCAGCCACACTGTTCCCAAGCGGTCTTGGTGAATGGCAACAACATCGCCGCTCATAATATCGCTACTGCGGGGGTTTTTGGTTGGGAAAAATCGCACACTGCTGTGCTTGCGGTCGGCTGGAAGGACAAACAGCCCTGTGTGTGACGTATTTGCTCGTGTTCCGATGAGCAAGTTTCCTGCGCGGTCTTCGGTAATGACCTGCACAACGGTACTGTCTGGCACAAGCGGCGACTGCTCGAATCGGTCCCGCTGCGGATTATAGCGCAGCAGCCCGTTACCAAGCGTCCCAGCCCAGACCGTGCCTGTGCGGTCGGCAAAGACCGACCAAAAGCGGTTTGTTTTCAGGCGATGCTGCACGGGAATTGCTTCGGTAATATCATCCTGAAAGCGTGTCCAGATGCGGGTTGTGGGGTTATATCGGCAAAGACCACCGAATTGCGTTGCCACCCATATTGTTCCGTCGTTGGTTTGGCAGATTCCGCGCACATAGTTGTTTGCCAGTGTATTTGGGCGTAATGCGGAATGGCGAAAGAGTTGAAATTTTTGTTGAGAAGGAGAATACTTGTTGATGCCGAAAGGTTCACCGCCAACCCAGACCACACCTGACTTGTCGGCAAAAAAGGCACGAATCGTATTCCCACTCAAACTGAGCGGATTTGCTTCGTCATTGTTGAGTAAAGTTATGGAGGCATTGCGAGGCTCGCGGTCGTAGCGCACGACCACGATTCCTGCATAGCCCGTGCCAAACCACACCGTTCCATCAGGCGCACACAGCGCAGCACGAAAACGAAAGTCCTGCGGAGGTGGATTTTTCAGGGGCGAAAGCCGAAGATAGGTTTCACGCGGGAATCGGGCGATAACGGCTTTGGAGCGGGCATCAAAACAAAAAATATGGGCGTTATCGGAAAACCAGATATATCCTGAAGAATCTTGCACCAATCCTCCGAAAAATGCTGCCTTGTCGAAAGCAGTATCAGTAAGCAAATACGTGCGAATACGGCTTTGGCTCTGCGCTGCCGATGCTGGAGCTACAGACGCAGTATCAATATCATCAGTATCAGTGTCAATTTCCGCTAAACCACCATGTATGCGCGTCCAGAGGCGCGGCTTTGCCGAGGGCAAGGTTTTATCGGTAGAAGCAAGGAGAGTACCGTTAAAAATGATGTTCTGGGAAGGTGGGAAATATTTTCGAGGAAAAGGCTCAAATGCTTGTGCAGTGCGATTCAATCTATACACGTTGTGAAGTGTGCTTATCCAGAGCGTTCCCGCCGCATCTTCGGTAATCCCGCCGACAATATACGGCGAAGAGTCTTTTTGCCCGGAAGAATGTTCGAGAAAACGGACAGGCGAAAACCTCTCGGTGCGAGGATTGAAGCGGGTAATGGTATTGTCAAAGCTGACAATCCAGATTTCATCGTTTCTATCGGCATAAAGCAAACGGATTTGATTCGGAATATTTTTCGTGACATCGCCCGCAGTGTGGCGAAAAACCTTGAACTGTACACCGTCGTACCGATTCAGTCCATCAAACGTACCAACCCAGAGAAATCCTTGCTTATCCTGCACAAAAGCAGTAACGGTATTGAACGACAGCCCCTGCTCTTGAGAAATATGCTCAAAAACGTAGTCTGGCTGCCAACGATATGTGGATGCGGCTGCTTGTGCCAGTGCCTTGCCAGCTTGCACGTGAATGACAACAAACACAAACAGCAAAAAGAAAAGAAATTTTTTCATGTACTTCATTCTGCCCACTTCATTCTACCCACTTCATTCTGCCCACTTCATTCTACCCTATAATTCTATCCTATATCGCGTCCTGAGATGTTCACGCCCTACCTGACCACATTGACCCTGACGGTCTTGACCACACCCGCCGTCTGCAAGCGCAGCGTGTACGACCCGCTCGGAACCGTCCGCGCCAGTGCCGCCTGAATGCTGTACTCGCCCGACGCTTGCTCTTCGGCAACCAGCGTTTGCGCCACTTTTCCTTGTGCATCTATCAAATCCACATTCACAAAACCATCCTCG
>RDXM01000167.1 GCA_004292595.1 Candidatus Kapaibacterium sp.
CGACCGAGTATAGCCGCTTTGTTCATCGTCATCAAGACGAGGCGACGCGCATCAAACTTCGGTGCATTGAGGATTTTGCCTCAGGTCAGGAATGCCCTGCCCTTGCCAAGAGCTTGGGTATTCATCCGCAAAGCTGTCGTTTGTATATCCATACCTATATCAAGCATGGCTTTACGGGGGTGTGCGCCGCAGTGAAACGTCCTCGTGTGGGGAAATTAACCGCCGCGCAGGAAGCATCCTTTCGTTCGACCATTCTGGGTTCTCGTCCCTGCGACCATGCCCTTGAAGGGAATATCTGGACAGGTGCGGTGATGTGTGCGTATCTCCAAACGACATATGGCGTTCGCTATAAAAGCGGTATGTACGACCTCTTAGAGCGTCTGGGCTTATCGCATCAACGCGCTCACGCAGACTATGGCAATGCCGTCCCAGAAGACCAAGTTGCCTTTCTTGAGGACTTGAAGCGCACACTCCATGATGCCGATGAGCGTCATGCTGTTCTTGGGTTTGATGAGTTTTCCGTTGGTGCAATCCCCACGCCCTTCTATGGCTGGGCACCAAAAAACACGCGCCCTCTGGTAAAAACCAACGAAAAAAAAGACAACGAACCAACGGTTTTTTGAGTATCGACGTTCTCACGGCAGAGGTGTTTTTTCAGGCATCCGCCGAAGCAAAATCTGCTGATGTTGCCGCCTACTTTGCCGACATTATTCGCCGCTATGACGCGAAACGATGCGTACGCTTGGACATTTTTCTTGACCGCAATACCACGCACAAAGCCAAGAGGCAAGGGCTTCTGGCGGAGCTGCTTGCCAAAGATACCGTCAAAACGACGATAGAGGTACAGTTTCACTTGATGCCCGCCTATTCGCCCAAACTCAATCTTGTTGAGTATCTCATTCATCATGTTCGACAGAACGTCCTCCATCATGCTGATTGTAAGCAGTCATTAGCTGACGTTGTTGAGCGTATCACAACACTCTGCTCACAAACAAAGATATTCTCGAAAGAACAAATTATCAACATTTTAGGCTATATTGAATCTCTTATACCCATTTTGACGAAATAATCACCCGAAAGGGAATAAGAATGGTACACAGTTATCAAAATCTAATGTGTCATAAGCAATAGCTATTACCAAGTGTGTAGTGGTCTGGTTTTTCTGGACAGTTATTTGACAGAAGTTATGAGTGCTGCGAGGGCATATCACTCTCCAAATATTGGGAGGAGTACAAAAATAAGTACGTCGCTCAATATAGTTTGCATTATACCCTTGACAAACTCAGGGTAAAGACCACTTCAGACCTCATGCTGAGACTGTTAAAGTATCCTCAACTACATTCAGTCACGTATCTACTCCAACAAACAATGTGTCCAAGATTTTCAGACCACTACAGTTCTTTAAAGCAATTACGGTGCAATCATTAACTTTTGCTGATAAACATTACCTTTCATAATGATTTGGAGCATATACGCACCGCGTGGCTTACCATCAAAATTCAGGATATGCTGGATACATTCTTGCGATTGGACACCTGTAAGTACTGTATGTTCAACAATTCTACCGAGCATATCGCTCACACGGCATTCAATGGCATTTGCCGATAATGTTGGAATTTCTAAAGAAATTGTTGTTGGCGATACATATGCCGTGCGAACGCCGATAGATTCAGCACTTTGGCGAACAGAAGTGAGACGGTCGAAGGCAAATACACTTACTGTGCCGCTTACCTCGTGTGCTGCAATTACTAATGGCATATTAAGACGATTTTGTGCTGCTGGAACAAATAGCAGAGCTTCGGTACTTACATCACCGCGAATTGCCGCAGAATAATCGCGTGTAGAAATAAACTGTGAGAAACGTGGACTTCTCGGATTGGTCGCGTTGAATACCATGATGCCGCCTGTGCGTTCCAAACCTGCAAAAATATAAGTACTATCGCCAACCGTTCCAACAACGATACCTTCTGGTTCTGGTCCTTTATCATCGCTGCGGTTTTTGCGCGTGATGTTATCGCGGCTAGCATTGAAGAAATTGGGCAAGCGTTGCGCTGTAATTTGTTCAATTTGGTCACCGCTATCCCACACGAGTCCACCATTTGCAGACCACAGCGAAACAGACCGCCCGCCTGGGACATAAAGTTCATCGAAGTCGCCGTCATTGTCAATATCACCACGAGCGCGTGTGAGAGTTAAGCGTCCGAGAAGCGTATCACTGCGCAAAACGGCACGGTTCGGAAAGCGTACAGAATCAAGCGTTAAGGTGTTCATACGTGCTTCTTCACTAAAATTAACATAGCCGCGAGTGTCGCCTTCGTTTACACTTGCAATAAATGTTTCGCCACCAGACGAAAACGCATAGATAGCATCGGGCTGATACATCCCAAAAACAGGATAATTTGCAATGGAGATATTTGTGCCTCTATCGCTCGCATCTAATCCATTTCCAGCACGATTATGATCTTTGAATCCCATTGCCCGAATGCTTTGCACTCTGCCTGTCGCAATGTCAATAATCGCCCACGCATTATTTTCTTGCAAGGTAACAAAGGCAGTCTGAGAATCTGCGGAAACGGCGATATATTCAGGTTCTACATCTTGTGCAAAACTTACCAAGCGTCCGGGCGCGGTACCTGCGATAGTTGCTGTTGTGGTCGGGGAAGGAAAGTGTATGAGCGCGGAATCACGGAGTTCGCTGCGGCGAGTGCCACCAAAATTGAACTCGTTAAAGCGAATAAAACGAACATTTTGTTGCGAAATTGCTGCTATATTGGCACGTCCGTTAAGACTCAAAGGAAGATCGATAATGCTTATAGAACCTTCGGGGTCGGGAAGATAGGTTGTATCTCTCGGTTCTCCTTCGTTTGCAGTTAGGACGCGCCGCCCGTCTGGCGTGAATGTAATCATATCTGGTTGTGCGCCGACAACAACGGAACGCGCATTGGTTGTCGAGTTTTGTAAATCAGTGCTGCTCACATCAATAAAAACAACTCGCCCACTATCGGTTTTTACGGCTTGAATCATTGCCGCGACGAGAGTGCCATTATTCAACGCAATGCTGGAAACATCTGCTCCAAAAGCCGATAAATCAAGCGATGCTTCCGTAACTGGCTGCAAAGGATTGGTGATGTTTACAACCTCAACCCGTGTATATAAACGTTGTCCCGTGAGAGTAAGACTATTCGCAACGAACACTCGTTGTGTTTGTGCATCAAAAGCAATTGATTCACACAAGCCTCCTGCGCCTTGAGGCGGTAAGGAATTTTGCCACCGAGAAATAAACCGTAAACTCAATGGAGTCGTATTTTGGGCAAACAACGCTTGCCAAGAGGCTGGAAATATACTGATAAGCCCTATAATGAATATAACCGTTAAATATTTTTTCATATAACAGTGTTGAAAAATGGTACAAATACTGAGTTCATCAGCAAGGACGAATGTCATAGCGTAAAAATTTTTGCACTGTGTGTATGTTATGATTTGATAATAGATGTCAATTAAAAGTTAAGCTTAGTACATGATTCTTGAATTAAGCACTGAAGTTACGCAGAAGTCTGCAATAAAAGGCGGTATGGGACGTTGAAGGGAGTTATGTTATCAAAACAACTCCACATCTTTGCCTTGACCGTCTGTCTTTCGGTGGTCTGTTTTCGTAAAATTCGTTTTACCGCAACTGCCGTTGCCGCACACACTGGTGGACGCGTCTCGCACGACGCCCTACAACGCCTGCTCTCAGATGAGCAAGCCCACTAGGAGGCGTCATCTGTGGAAGCGTGTGAAAAAATTTATGCGCAAACAACAAGGCGGCTATCTCATTATTGATGATACCGTTCTCTGTAAAGATAAGGATTCGTGGAAAACCGAGATGGCAGCAAAGTTTTGGTCATCCTCCGAAAAACGCTCCCTCTACGGACAAAGCGTCGTCTTGCTTGTGTGGACCGACGGTCGAACTCGTGTCGTGCTGGACGTACGATTGTATGTACGCGGTGAAAAAAAACGAAACATGACCTTGCTTTAGAAATACTTCGTACCGCCAAAGACCGCAAGATGACAGCAACGGCAGTATTGTTTGATTCCTGGTATGCTGCAGCCCATACGATGAAGGCGGTACGCAAACTCGGCTGGCATTGGGTTACTAAGATGTACCCCATTGTTTGGACAGCAAAATGATAAAATTAAGATAATATTTTCATGAATTGAGCAGCAAAGCTGCTCGCCCGTTTTCAAACACGGTTGTCGGTGTTTTGTACTGTAACGCCTGATGGGGCTTTCGGAAGTTGTGCAAATCAACGTACCATGTAACGGCTTCTCGTGCATCACGTACCGTCTCCAAGAGGCGTAGATACAAGCAATCGTATTTGATACTGCGCCAAAATCGCTCACAGAAGACGTATCCAATGCCCGTCCACGTCCATCCATACTGATACGGATGTTCTTGCCCTGTAAGATGCTGGTGAACAATGGGCTTGTAAATTGACTGCCTTGGTCGGCGTTGAAGATTTCTGGCGTTCCATAGCGTTCCAATGCTTCCTGACGTGCCTCGCGGCAGAAGGAGCCATCCATGCTGTTCGAGAGTCGCCACGACAACACATAGCGGCTGTACCAGTCAATCACGACGGTCAAATACAGAAAGCCGTGCTGCATTGGAACGTAGGTTATATCCGTACTCCAGACGTGATTCACGCGCTCTATCGGAACGTTCCTGAGCAGATACGGATAGATGCGATGCTCTGTATTCGGAATGCTTGTGCGTGGCTTTTGATAGAGAGCTTCGATACCCATCAGGCGCATCAAACGAGCAATCCGCTTGTGATTCACGATGTGTCCTTGTGCCTGAAGGTGAGCGGTCATCCGTCGTGAGCCGTAGAACGGTGTTTCGAGGTACTGCTCGTCTATCAAACGCATCAACGCCAGATTCTCTGCGCTTTCCGCGCATGGTTCGTAATAATAGCTTGACCGAGAACATTCCAATAATTCACATTGCCGAGCAATGCTGATACTTGAATGCTCTGGCTCTATCAAACCACGCTTTCATTCTATCGTGAGGGCGGTACATTCAGCTTTTTTTTACCCATTCTACTTCCATTTGCAACTGACCGATACGGGCGTAGAGTTCTTGCTCACGGGCTTGGTGGGCTTCGCGCTCTTTCAAAAGGCTGTGTTTGTCAAAGACCAATGCCGCGCTTTCGCGCACGGTGCTTTTCCACGCGCTGATTTGCGTGGACTGCAATTTGTACTCGTGGCTTAATTCTGCCAACGTTTTTTGTTCGCGCAATGCTTCAAGAGCAACTTTTGCCTTGAATTCTGCGCTGTGGGGTACACGATTTTTTGCCATGGTTTTCTCCTTTTTGGGACAAATATAGTGCAGAAATATTATCTACACTACCTGTCCAAAAAATGGGGGGCAGCTCAATTTGTAGTGTCTGTGCGATTTCATTCATTTTCATTGCTCACGCCGCCGATATTTCGTAGATTAGATGCTGTTTCCAAAATTTTTTGGTAGCAGCAACTCCCTTTTCCACGCTTCGACAAACCGCCCTGTACGACGCGCTGTTCTTACGGTGGCAATGTATTTCAATCGCACTTACTATGAATATTCTTATTGCTGACGACAACCGCGAGTATTGCGCGGCGATTGGCGACATTATTGTTTCGGAAGGATGGAAATATGCGGCGGTGCATAATCCTGCCGATGTCCTCGAATACCTGCGTTTGCGCCACTCAAGCGTCGCACTTATCCTGCTGGATGTTGAGTTTAATCACCCAACGTTGAATGGCTTGGATGTGCTGACCGAATCACGCAAACTCTATCCGCAGCTGCCAGTAGTGATGATTTCTGGCACAGGCTCATTCGGAACGGCAGTGCAAGCAACAAAAATTGGCGCGGAAAACTTCATTCCGAAAAGCGATATTAGCCGTGAAAAACTGCGCGAAGTGCTGTACACCGCCATGGAGCGCGTCAATGTGCGCTCGGCAAGCGAAGAAACGCTTGCCTTTATGCAGGAAAACGGCTTGATTGGGCGCAGTCGGCGGATGCTCGAAGTGGCAGAGCAGATTCTCAAATATGGAAAAACTGAGCTTTCTGTGCTGGTGACGGGCGACACTGGCACAGGCAAAAAAATTGTTGCCAAAGCACTCCACGCCGCCTCACGACGCTCGAAAGCAGGTTTTGTAACGGTGGATATTCCCAACATTCCCGCATCGCTCTTCCAAAGCGAGCTGTTCGGACACACCAAAGGCGCATTCTCTGGCGCGGGCGACGACAAAACAGGAATGTTCCAGCAGGCGCATCGCGGTACGCTTTTCCTTGATGAAATTGGTGATTTACCACTCGAATTGCAACCGAGTTTGCTCCTACCGATTGACGACAAAAAAATTAAACGCCTTGGCTCGGTGCGCGAAGAAGAGGTGGATGTGCGTATTATTTCTGCCACCGACCGCAATTTGCCTGAAGCTATCCGCGAGCGGCAGTTCCGCGAGCAGTTGTATCATCGTTTGCGCGAGTGCGAAATTACCTTGCCGCCGCTCAGTGAACGCCGCGAGGATATTCCTCTGATAGCCGAATACTACGTGCGCAAGCACAACGAACGCATGGGCGAACAACGCTTTATTGCGCTTGCTGCGGTGGAATATCTGCAAGAACTTACCTGGCAGGGAAATGTGCGCCAGCTCGAAAATGTGCTCAAGCGTGTTCTGCAAACCGCCAACGGCGACCGCGTAGAAATGAGCGATATTGTGGAAAGCGATCCAAGTCTGATACAAGCGGCATATGCCTCCAAGCAAGCGTTTACGGGACATTCGCACACTGCCGAGCAATCAGCAACGCAGCAATTTTCTCCATCGTCCTTGCCGCACAACAGAGCATCGTTGCCGCTTCCCAACACAATGGTCTTTAATTCTGGCGGCACAATGAAAGAAGATGAAGAAGAATTAAAAAAACGGAAGCTCACCGCCACACTTGCTGAAATGAATGGAAACGTCAGCAAATCCGCCGCAAAACTGGGCGTAAGCCGCGAAACTATTCATACGTGGATGCGCAAATATGGCGTAGAAGCGCGCGAGTTCAAGAAAAAAGTAGGCTAATCTTCTTCAGGTGATGTTGGATTAACGATACCGAATAATCATGGCAGACCAAAGGTTCACTGCCCTGAACAATAAAAATGCCTGAACACCAGACAATATCTTGCTTGGAGAAGATGCTGCTTCAAAGGGCAATTTTTGAAAAACAGACCTCAAACATTGATACAATCTTGCGTTCAGGCACTTCAAAAAGAAAATATACTCAATAAGCAAAGAGAAATACTCTGCTTGCCGCTTCAAACCTTGTCTTTATTCTTCATCTCCTGTGCGAAGTTTTTCCAACACCGAGAAATCCTCCAGCGTGGTTGTATCGCCCGTTACGGCATTGCCAGAGGCAATTTCCCGCAGCAAACGACGCATGATTTTTCCGCTTCGTGTTTTGGGTAACGAATCGGAAAAGCGCACGTCATCTGGCTTGGCGATATGCCCAATTTCTTTTGCTACGTGATTGCGCAATTCTTCTTTCAATTCCTGCATCGGCACAGAACCCGCATCGAATGAGGTTTTGAGCGTTACAAATGCAACCAGTGCCGAACCCTTAATTTCATCGGGACGCGCCACCACTGCTGCCTCTGCGACTGCCGGATGCGCGACCAGTGCCGATTCCACCTCCGCCGTTCCCAAACGATGCCCGCTAATGTTCACCACATCGTCCACGCGCCCCATAATCCAAATGTAGCCGTCGGTGTCTTTGCGGGCGCCGTCGCCTGTAAAGTAGTAACCGCGCTGCTCGTCAGTTTCGGGGAATTCTTCCCAATATGTTTTTTTGTAGCGTTCATCATCGCCAAAAACGGTGCGCAGCATGGAGGGCCACGGGTGCTTCACTACCAAGTAGCCGCCTTCGTTTGCCTCGCAGGGCGTTCCGTCCTTGCGCACAACATCGGCGAGAATGCCCGGAAGCGGCATTGTTGCTGTGCCGGGCTTGGTCGGTGTTGCGCCTGGAATGGGAGAAATCATCATTGAGCCAGTTTCGGTTTGCCACCACGTATCAACGATAGGACAGCGTTTATTACCGATATAGGCATGATACCACATCCACGCCTCAGGATTTATCGGCTCTCCAACGGTTCCCAAGAGGCGCAGCGAGGATAAATCATGCTTCAAAATATGGCTTTCGCCTGCTTTCATAAAGGCGCGAATTGCCGTTGGTGCGGTGTAGAAAATCGTGATTTTATGCCGCTCAATCATATCCCACAAACGATTTGGTGCGGGGTGTGTGGGAACGCCTTCGTACATAAACATCGTTGCGCCGTTCATAAGCGGACCGTAGGTAACGTAGGAATGACCAGTAATCCAGCCAATATCGGCGGTACAGAAGTAAATATCATCATCCCGAATATCAAACACCATTTTGAACGTGTACGCAGACTGCGTTAGATAGCCGCCGGTGGTGTGCTTGATTCCTTTCGGTTTGCCCGTCGAGCCACTGGTGTAGAGGATAAAAAGCGGATGTTCGGCATCCAATTCCTCTGCTGCACACGTGTTCGGGACTGCTTGAACGCGCTCGTGCCACCAGTGGTCGCGCCCGATTTCCATTGCCACATCCGACTCTGCATACCGCTTGAAAACAAGCACATTTTGAATAGTTGGCGTTTGCGCGATTGCCGCATCAACGGCGGGCTTCAAGGGCGTAAACACGCCGCGTCGGAATGCGCCATCTTGAGTAATCACGCAGACAGCTTTGGAATCGTTAATGCGGTCGCGGAGTGCTTCGGCAGAAAATCCGCCAAAAACCACGTTGTGCGTCGCGCCAATCCTTGCACAGGCGAGCATTGCTATCACGGCTTCTGGCACCATTCCCATATAAATTGCAACCACATCGCCCTTTTTCACATTAAGCGATTTCAGAACATTTGCAAAACGACACACTTCGCCGTACAGCGATTGATAGGTGAGTGTGCGCTGCTCGCCGGGTTCGCCTTCCCAGATAATCGCTGCTTTATTGCGCTTCCACGAGCCGAGATGGCGGTCGAGCGCGTTGTACGACGCATTGATTTTGCCACCCACAAACCATTCTGCAAAGGGATATTGCCAATTCAAGGCAGTGTCCCACTTCTTGAACCAGGTGAGTGCGCTTGCTTGCTCTTCCCAAAAGCGCACGGGGTCTGCGGCAGCCTTTTCCTGCAAGGCGCGGAGTTCTTCCAGTGATTTGATATATGCTCGGCTGGAAAAATCGGTCGAGGGCGGAAACACACGATGCTCCTGCATGACCGATGAAATCGAGCTTTGAGCAGTGCCATTGCCATAAACGGCGGTAGTTGTATCCATAATTTTGTAAAAAAATAATGACAAGTGAATGGAAAAATCACACACAAAACGTTTCTAAACCAACATATTACATTGCATTGAAAGAGCAAAGTAAAAATGGTATTTGTTGAAAAATCATGCAGCCTTGAGAGCCAATCAGAGTGGCACAGGCATTCTTGCCTGTGAGCTTCAATAGGGCATACAGGCGGTATTCACAGACAGGAATGTCTGTGCCACTATCACGATATTATCCAGCAGCCTCAATCGTTAGACCGCTTTGCCTTCTTCGCGCATGACTTCAAGCTCTTCCCACAAGCTGTGATGCTTGTCTTGAAGCAGAGATGCGCCAATCAAGAATGTAATTCCTGCAACGGCAATCGGATACCACAAGCCCGCAAGCGGATTGTTCGTCGCGGCAACAGCAGCCGTACCGATAAGCGGCAATAGCCCACCAAATACGCCATTTCCGATGTGATACGGCAGCGACATTGAGGTATAGCGGATTTTCGTGGGGAACATTTCCACAAGGAATGCGGCAATTGGACCATAGACCATTGTTACCAAGAATACTTGCAATGTTATCAAGATGACAAGCAAGGTTTTATCAGGCGTTGGGAGTGTTTTGACTGCCGCAAGACCATTGGCAACAACTGGCGTAAATACGCCATTTTGCACATCGGGCAATGCTTTTTCCGCTTTGGTGATATTTTCCTGAAGTGTCTTCGCACTTGCCGCATTATTGCTTGCTTGCGCAGTTGCGAGGTCGGTTTTGAGCGTCGTGATATTTGCCTGCAGTGCTGGTGCAGAATTTTTCAAATATTCTGGCGTAAAGCCCGCAGCCGTAATCATGGTTTGATAAATTGGAATGTACGCAACAACTGCAATCGCGCAGCCTGTCATAATAATCCACTTGCGCCCGATGCGGTCGGAGAGCCAGCCAAAGAACACGAAAAAGGGTGTGCCAATCAGCAGCGCGGTCGAAAGCAGCACGACGCTTGTTGCGTAGTCGAGTTTGAGCAAGTTTTGGATGTAGTAAAAAGCGTAAAATTGTCCTGTGTACCAGACTACGCCTTGTCCGGCGGTTGCTCCAAAAAGTGCGAGCAAGACGAATTTGAGATTATACCAATTACCAAAACTCTCCTTGAGCGGATTCACAGAGGCTTTGCCCGATGCCTTCAAGCGAGCAAACATCGGGGATTCCTTCATTTTTATCCGAATAAAATACGACACAACCACAAGGATAATCGAAAGAATAAAGGGAATACGCCAGCCCCAGTCCTTGAAGGCTGCTTCGCCTATGCTTGTTCGGACGGCGAGAATTACGCCAAGCGACACAAACAAGCCAAGCGTGGCGGTTGTTTGGATGAAACTCGTGTAATAACCGCGCTTCCCGTCGGGACAATGCTCGGCAATGTACGTCGCCGCGCCGCCGTATTCGCCGCCCAACGCCAAGCCTTGCAGCAAGCGCAAAAGCAAGAGCAAGAGCGGAGCCATAATGCCAATAGCTTCGTAGCCGGGCAAGAGACCAATCGCAAACGTCGAACCGCCCATGAGAATCAGCGTCAGCAAAAAGGTAAATTTTCGTCCGACAATATCGCCCAAACGACCAAAAACAATCGCACCAAATGGGCGCACAATAAAGCCCGTCGCAAAGACAGCAAGCGTAGAAAGCAAGGCGGCAGTGGGGTTGTCTTTCGGAAAAAACTGCGTATCAATAATGGTGGCAAGAGAACCAAAAATATAGAAATCGTACCATTCAATGAGCGTTCCAGCGGATGAGGCTCCGATGACGCTCCAAATGTTGTAGGTTTTTGTAAAGTCTGCATCGTGGACGTGTGCGTGTCCGTTGCGATGCGCCGTTGGGGCAGAGGCTTGAGAGGGTTGCATATCATTTCCTCACTGAACAATAAAAGGTGAAATAAAATAAAAATTACGTCCATAAAAATCATGCCTGTAAAATTTTAAGACTGTAACAGCTTAAAACATTACAAATAAATCTGCGCTTGAAAAATAAGCTCTGTTCTCATATCTTGGTAATTGCGTTGTACGTCATAAACAGGGCGACCTCGATAGTGTGCGTTCAGGCGGCAATTATGCCCCTCAAGATAAAAATTTATTCCTGCTTCAGGCAAGATAAACGGCTGATTGAGAGCTTGATAGCTACACAGCGTTCCTGCAAGATACGGCTGAATGCGCATATTGCTGAATGCGCCATCGGGAAGCAGTTTTGCGCGACCAGGAAAAACGTAGCCAAGTTCAGCATATCCCGCATTGCCCGTGCCAATGAGCGGATGAGCATTGCCCGCACCAGACAACGCATTGGGCGAAGTCGGTGTGGCACGAGCAGAGGTGGCGGGATTCATAATACCCACACTCCGTAGGTAGTTTCGTCCAAAATTGAAATTGTAGTACGCCGCATAGAATGTGATTGCATCAGGGTCTTTGCCCTCGCGGAGCGGCACATCCATAAAGACATCTGCCGAAAGAGCCGTCAAATCTGAGTTCGTGGTGTCGTAGCGATTAGAGCTTGCATTAAACGCCCGTGTTCTCATCCCGCTTGATTGATGCTGAAATCCGACACCAACGTTCAGAACCCGCTTTGTTCCTACATAGCTGCCGACCGTAAAGGGCAGTACTCGTGCTTCTTTCTCCCAAAATTCATACGCAAGATAGCCCTTGAACATCGGTGTAATCACGTTTGGCGCGTAATTGCTACTGGTGCGCGTCGGCTCGTTCGGGAGGTCGGTGAGATTCGTAAAAGTGTTACCATTGCTGAAACGGAAGGGCATATCGAGTGCGAAGGTGTAATCGAAGCCGAGAGCTTTGCCTTTGATGTACGTTCCAATCATCCGTGCAAATTGGTCGGAAGCCTCTATTTCTGCCCAGTTCAGGATAGGCGCGTCGTTTGCCATGTAGTTCAGTGTGCTGGACATACTCATGCGCGAAAGCCCGTTCCAGTAGTGCAAACCGAATCCCCAGAACAGCCCGTCGTCCGTGGGTTTCTCGCCGCCCGTAACGCGAATTTCGCCGTAGGCATCATGCAGAAACAGCTGTGGTTTTTTGCCGCTTGCATTTGGGTCGGTGGCGGTGCCGGGCGCACCAATACCGCCTGTGGATTGGGTTTGATTATTTATCCCGAAATGCGCCAACACCAAAAAATTATTATTGATTTGCGAATAGGTCAGAATACGCGAGCGACGCAGACCAATATCGAATGAAGTCGGCGCGGCAGCTTCGTTGATGTACGTGTTGGGGTTGTTTTGCAAATGCCGAAACCACACCTGATGCCACGTAATGAAGCGAATATACTTGCTTTTGTCTTCGCTAAGATTGATTCGGAGTCCCGAACCATACACATCACTGCCTTGGGCATATACGCTATCACCACACAAACTACTTTCGATGATTCCGCCTATCATTCCACTTGTTATTCCACTGAGGAGCAAAAAAAGGCGTAATAGCCAGATTTTTGCTTGATATGCCGATGGACGGCTCAATGGAACATTGCCACGAGTTCTCACGCTGTAGAAAGCACACATTACCTACCTCCTAAGATTGATTAAATAAATTATGCAGTAAAAAGTTTTCATACTCATTTGTCTCAAAAATAAAAAATAAAATATTAAAAGTCAATAGGTACTTAGATTATACAATAAAAAGTTTTAGTACTCGTTTATCTCAAAAAAAACAAGAGTTAGCGATATAAAAGTACGCAATAAAAAGCCCATCGGATGTGTCTAGTATAGTACATTCAATGGGCTTTTGTCTATATTTCAATACAGCAACTATATAGGATTTTCGCAACCGTGTTCGGCAACGGGTTAAAACCCTTTATTTTTCAATGGCTTATTGACAAGAGGTTTCAAACCTTTGCCCACAAATTGACATTTTTGCGAAATTCCTCATTCCTACTATACCCAAAGCGGGTAAGAAAGCAAAAGAATAAGATGTAGTTTACCTTTGATATCAATGGCATTACGTTAAGCCCTCACCCCGTTCTACGAGCGACCCTCTCCCAAAGGGCGAGGGTGAAGAATTGGCTCTACGTCTTGCCCCTCTACCTCTGGGAGAGGGGTTGGGGTGAGGGAAAAACGCTTAACGCAATGCCATTGACCTCAAAGGTCGGCTATATCTAAACCAACAAAAAAATTTTAGTATAGCTCAAACGCTAGTATTTACGCTACCTGTGAACGAGCCACGAGCCACTGCGAAATTGCTGGAGCAACGTGCTTTTGCGCTGCGCTGCTTACAAATACGCCAACGTGTCCGCCAGGGAATTCTACCAGTGTTTTATCCTTTGTGCCAACTTTCTCATGGATTGGGCGCGTTGATTCGGGCGGTACAAGGTGGTCGTGTGATGCGTAAATAGTAAGAACAGGCATCTGGATATTATTCATATCCACCAAGCGATCATCCACCGTGAGTGTACCATCGGAAAGCTCATTGCCCATAAAGACGCGGCGTGTGTAGGTGCGGTATGCCTCACCTGGCTGACCTGGGCTATCAAAGAGCCATTTTTCCATGCGAAGAAAGTTTTGCACTTTTGGTTTGTCGTCCATCATATTCAAAAACATATGGAATTTTTCCATCCGTTGCATGGGCTTTACCATGAGGAAGCCAGCATTCATCGCCTCGCCAGAAATCATGCCGTGTGCGTCCGCAATCGGGTCTGGATCTACGTGCTGCGCCCATTTGAACATAACCGTATTTTCAAGACGCATCTCAAATGGTGTTACCGCTGTGGTGAGAGTGTTTATTTTATTCGGAAACAGCGACGAGTAGATAATTGCCGCCGTGCCGCCCTGACACACGCCCATCAGATTCGTTTTTTTATTCGGCGAGGTTTTGCGGATGTAGTCGATAGCTTGGTCGAGGTAATCCATGTAGTCTTCCATCGTGCGATAGCGGTCAGCGCGAGTGGGATAGCCCCAGTCAATCGTATAAACATCATGCCCAAGTTCAAGCATTTTCTTTGCAAAACTTCTATCGGGCTGAATATCAATGATGTATTCTTTGTTTACAACGGCGAAGTTGATGAGAAGCGGAACTTTACACGTTACATTGTTGCTTTTGTAGCGATAGAGTTTGATTTTACCAAAATCAATATCCAGAACCTTTTCACGCGGTGTTTGACCAACGGCAAGGTCATCGTCGGTCATATTTTTAAGAATGTTCATACCGCGCACCACTTTCATTCCCATTTCTGACATATCCTTTGCAAACTGCATCGGGTCAAGAAAAGGAATATTTTTGCTGCTGCCGTTTGCATGACCATTTGCGCCATTGGTATGCGCTTTTTCTTGTGTTTTTTCTGCTGTCGCCATGAAAAATCTCCGAGAAAGGATGAAATGAAAAACAAAGTGAATTGCCAAAAAGAAACGTTGAAAAGAGGGAACTACTTATTCAAAAAACAATAAGCCTACGAAATACGTCTAAAATTAAGGAAAGAACAAGGCTTTAAACACATATCTACGGAAGAAAATGTGTCCTATATTTTGTCGTAACACACTTCAATTTTAGCCTCTGAAAATACGAAAAAACTAAACAAATGCAAGGGTTTATTGCAAATGGCGTATATTTTTGACTGCATATCGCAATAAAAATGAGGAATATTCTGAGAATCCTACATATAGTGGGCTGGTTTTTCTGGACAGTTATTTGACAAAAGTTATGGGTTCTGCGAGGGCAGCGAGAGCTTGAAATTCTAAGGGCGTAAGGTAATTCAGCGAAGAATGTGGTCGTTTTGTGTTGTACACATCGGTCAAAAACGGACCGATATGCGCCCGTGTATCATCAATATCGTCATATTCGGTCAAAGAAATTTCTTCTTCCTTGATGGTGCGCATCAGGCGTTCGGCATAGCCATTTTCGGTTGGCTCGCCAATACTTGCCACGGAAATGGCTATACCCGCCTTGTTCAGGCGTTCTGTATAGGCAAGAGCGGGATATTGCACACCGTGATCGGAATGATGAATGCACGACGTATCCATAGACCGAAACCTCCGACAGCGAACGAAAGTTGATGCGCCAACGATAAGGAACGTGAAATAAATAAAAGGGTGTTTTAAGCGGCAATCCTATAATTTAATTCTGGGATAGTGGCGTGTCGTTGGATTCTTCTTTCATCGACTTCGCTTTTATGGGTTTTTACTCCCGTCGGATATTCTTGTAAATGAATTCTGACAATGACGTGTAAGCCCTGTTTGGTGGAGGTTTTTTCAATGAGAGTCTTGACAAATTCATAGTCATGGAACATTTGTCCGCTCATTGCTTGATGAACATGACAAAAGAGGCGGTGTTCAATAGGATTCCATTTCGAATGCGAATTAAAAGTTAAAACAAGATTGCCCCTGAATCGTGGTAACAAAAGAATCACCAAGTTGTTAGCCACTTTTTTGGAGCAATCTTATGACTGCCGACGAACGCCGTATTCAAATCTATTGCCTTATCTGTGAACTTTTTCCGCTCCTTGCGCCCGAAGTGGAACGCTTTAGCAATAATCACGAGCCATCAAAGTGCAGCGATGAAGAAATTCTCACTGTCTATCTCTTCGGTCTGTTACAAGGTCATCTGAGTATCAAGAACATCCGCCTCTCTATTGAGGAACATTGGGCATCCTTGTTTCCACAGTTGCCAAAGTATGAGGGCTATAACCACCGCCTTCTGCGCTTGGTTGCGGCATTGCAGCATCTGTTGGAGTATTTGCTGCCACGTTTGCCAACAACAAACATCATTGAGAGCCTTCACGCAATAGACTCTTTGCCGATTATCATGGCACGTGCTGGGCGTGCTGATGGCGCAAAGGTCGCACGAGAGCTTGCCGATAAAGGGTATTGTGCGAGTAAAAACCTCTATTATCACGGCATCAAACTTCATCTGGTCGTCGCCAAAGGGTGTCGATGTCTTCCCGTGTTACGCCAGTGTGAATTTTCCGCTGCTTCAGAACATGACGTGTGTTCCCTCCGCCGACAGATACCGATGATGGAACACATTGACCTGGTTGCTGATAAAGCCTATTTCGGTAGTGTCAAAAAACAGTTGCTAACTCTTGATTGAAAAAGAAAACGAAGAGCTTGAAATGTAGATTGAGCATATACTCTTTCTTTGAAAATGACAGGCTTTTCCGTACTAAACG
>RDXM01000168.1 GCA_004292595.1 Candidatus Kapaibacterium sp.
CCTCTTTTACGCTGTCAATCGTTGTATGGCTAATGTTGGAGGATGCCTTTCTATCAAGTTTAGCTCTTTTAATGCAAACTAAATGTTGTGACATACTTATTCCGAATAGTTTTCAACTTAAATTGGTATAATACCGTTTTGATTGTAAAATGAATACTTTCAATTCTCTGAAACAAGGCAGCATACTGCCTTGATACAATCAAAGTATTCAGAATACAGTAGAAACGGTATAAGTACGTGACTGAATGTAGTTGAGGATGCTTCGACAGGCTCAGCATGAGGTCGGAAGCGGTCTTGACCCTGAACTTGCTAAACACTCTATCTCTGTGCCATTTACCGCAACGCCTTTTGCTGTGCCGCCTCCAGATGAATCGTAAATCGCCCAACGGACTGCTGGAGCATTTGCGTTGCGTAGCCGAGATTCGCAGAATTTTGGGCAATATTTTTCATGCCGATAACGGTTTCATTCGTGGCATGGCTGATAGTGTCCATGCTCTGCACCACATTATTGCTCGTGGAGGCTTGCTGTTCGCTGGCTGCGGCGACGTGAGAAATTAAATCCGCTACGTGGTTTGTTTGGTCAATAATCGTCTGCAAGGCAGATGCAGCGCGGGCTGCGGAGGCTTTTCCTTGCTCGGCGCGGTCGCGTCCGGCGTGCATTGATTGTACTGCCAACGTCGTATCGCCTTGAATTTTCGTGAGCATAATGGCAATTTCTTTCGTTGCTTTTTGCGTCCGCTCGGCAAGTTTCCGTACTTCATCGGCAACGACCGCAAAGCCGCGTCCTGCATCGCCAGCGCGGGCGGCTTCGATAGCGGCGTTCAGTGCCAAAAGGTTTGTTTGGTCGGCAATTTCCTCAATCGTTTGCGCAATTTCCCCAATCTGCTCGCTGGATGTGCCAAGCGTTTCGATAATTTGCGCCGATGCAATTACCGATGCGGCAATCGTATTCATTCCAGAAATCGTTTCCTGTACAATTTCTCCGCCACGACGCGCTTCATCGCTGGCTTCGGCGGCTTCGTGCGCGGCACGTGAGGAGCTTTGTGTATTTTCCTCAATCGTGCGTGCCATTTGCTCAATCGCGGAGGAAATCTGTTGTGTTTGCGCGGCTTGATGCTGCATTGCGGTCATTACGCGCTCGGTGCTTGCGCCAATTTCCGTGCTGACTTCGCTCGTTACCGTTACCGATTCATACACATTTTCAACCGTTGAGCGGATATTGCGCAATGCCTCGTTGATTTGCGCGGCAAGCTGTCCGATAGCATCGGCATCAGTCGTTTTCATTGCAACCGTTAGGTCGCCGTCTGCCACGCGGCGCATCTCTGCAAGCATTGTCTGTATGTTGCTTGCAAGGTATGTGCGCTGTTCGTCAATGATCTTGGAGGATTCTTCAGCAAGATGCTTTTGCGCTTCGAGGTCGTCAATCAATGATTCCATGCGCTTTGCAGAGGCTTCGGTGGCTGTTTGTGCGGTTTCGGTAGCTTGCAAAGCAGCACCTCTGGTATCTTCAAAAACCTTGATGACGAAAAATAAGACCGTTGCTGCGCCAGCTAAGGAAATAAGCCGCAGATAGGGCTTAAAGGCTGTTGTTTGCGATGTCGGCACTTGATAGCCAATTATTTGCAAGACTATCAGAACCAGCATATACGCCACTATCACACTGAGCCAGAGCAACGCGGAACGTTTGCTGCTAATCATAAATGCAAATGGCACGGGAAGGGTCAGCCACGCAAGAACAGAGGAATCGCCGCCGCCAGTAACAAAGGACATGAGAATAAGGCAAATAGTTGCTGCGCCCGCGATAATGTTCCCTGCAACGCCAACCCGCCCGCGATAGCGAATGAAATAGAGAGCCGCTATATTCAAACCACCTAGAATCAGCAACACTGCTGCCATAAACGGACGATGCAAGACAAAGAGCTGCAAGAGGCAAAATCCCCATGCAATGCTCACGCAGGTAAGTCCAATAGGGACACAAATACGCGCTTTGCGCATCAAATCTGGATGCTCATGCAATTCAGGAAAAATCCATTTGTCGAGCCAAGTCGTCATAACCACACCTCAAAAATGATAAAGGAATGCGTGAAGAGAGCAATAATACGCAGGAGCAAGTATTTGTCCTACAATAATCGTGAGCGTTTGCTGTTTCAGGGCAGAATTTTCTCTTTGAAGTGCCTCAACATAAGATTACATCAGGCTTTGAAGGCTGTTTTTTGATTTTTGCCCTTTTGAATGCTATTCTTTGCAAGCAAGGTATAATCTTGCTTGCAGAGCTTTTTGCCTTTGGGGTGCGTGAATGCGTTGTTACATCAGTATTTACGATGTATTCGTTGTAAAAACGGCTGAAAAAGTATAAAAATTCTTTTGCCGTGCCAATCCGCCTTCTCTTGTTTTTCGTATATTCTGTAATCAATCCGTACTCAAAACGCTTGCCGTTGCGAGACCATTGCCGAAAGTTTTTGTCGAAAGTTTTTCGTAATTCACCTACCAAAAAACTATGAACACCGCACAACTACTCCCTATCACCGAGATAAACGGCAAGCCCGTTCCGACGGCGAAAGAATGTGTGATGAAGACGTGGCAGCACATTTCGCCGCATCTGCAAACGCCCAATCAATCGCTGGGGCAGGTGCGCTCAATGGGCTGCGTATCGCTTGAAATCACGCAGCGATGCAATTTGGACTGTACGCTTTGCTATCTCAGCGAAATGAGCGAAAAAACGCTGGACGTGCCAATGGAAGAACTGAAGCGGCGCGTGGGCGAAATTCTCCTCCACTACGGCGCAGGAACTGGTGTGCAGATTAGCGGCGGCGACCCAACCTTGCGAAAGGAATCCGAACTGATTGAAATTGTCAAATACGTTGCAGACCTAGGAATGGAGCCAGCTTTGCTCACAAACGGCATCAAAGCGAGCCGCGAACTTATCAAAAAGCTCGTGGATGTGGGCTTGAAAGATATTGCGATTCACGTGGACATGACCCAACGCCTCCGCAAGGCAGATAAAACCTACTACCAGACGGAAGAAGAATTGAACGAAAAACGCCTCGAATACATTGAGCGGGTGCGTGGTTTGGGCGTGGCAATGATTTTCAACACGACGCTGTTTCCGGGCAATTTTCACGAATTCCCAATGCTCGTGAATTTTTTCAAAGACCACGCCGACGTGGTTGGCATGGCGAGCTTCCAACTTGGCGCAGATACTGGGCGCGGCGAGCATCGTGGGCGCGATGAAGATGCTATTGAACCGCGTAATCTTATCGAAATTATCAACAAATCACTCGACAAAACGGGAAGTCTGGGAAGCCGCGTCAATTTTGATGTGATTGACATTGGGCATCCGTCCTGCAACCGCATTGGCTATGCCTTTGTCTCGAACAAGCGCGTGTACGATATGTGGTGGGACCCAACGGCGATACCGAAATTCAACAAAAAATTTCAAGGATTACACTTCGACAGAGGCAAGCCAAAGCAAGCAATCGCGGCGATTGTCGGACACGTGCTGAAGCATCCGAGCATTATTTACGAAGGTTTCCGTTTCATTGGCAAGCACCTTTGGCGCATGAAATCTGACCTCGTCGCCAGTCGCGCAAAAGTCTATAAACTTTCGTACTTCATTCACAACTTCATGCACGCCGACGCGCTCGACGCAGAGCGGATTCACAACTGCTCGTTTATGGTTATGACTCCAAACGGTCCCATGTCCATGTGCGAACACAACGCCCGCCGCGATGACTACATCACCCAAGAAGTGAGCTACAAAGCGGCAGACGGCACGGAAAAGCAGTTTAATCCCGTGCGCGAGAACCAGCGCGAATACTGGGAGCGGCGTAAAAAGGAGCGTTTGGAGAAAGTCTAGCACAAATGCAGCATTTTCCAGATTACGACAAGCAATTCATTTCACTTCCAAAAACCTAAAACTACTAACCAAAAACTATGAACTACTACGAATCCAAAGACCTCGCCCGTTTTGCCGAAGTTGGCAAGTTTCGCAAAGAACTCATGGACAAATTTTTCGATTATTACGGTGCAGCGACGGGCGAAGACGGTGCGCTCACCAAGCGCGAGAAAGCCTTGATTGGACTCGCCATTTCACACTTCAAGCAATGTCCGTATTGCATCGAAGCATACACCTCGCAATGCCTTGAAAACGGCGCGAATCCTGACCAGATGACCGAAGCTATCCACGTAGCGGGTTCGCTTGCGGCAGGTATGATTTTGGTGCATGGCGTTCAAATGCAAAACGTTCTGATGAAGCACGATGCGATGTAATCTGGGTTTGTGAGGGTCTCGCTTACTATACCAAAAAAGGTTTGGTGCTTTAGATGTAGTCCACCTCAAAGGTGGACTACATCTCAGTTCCTTCACTTTTTGATATGCAATTTTTACCCGTTTTTAGTATGTTTTTGGTGCGAGACTCTCCACTATTTTTCAGGAAATCAATCTTTATTCTCATGGAAACAATAACGGAAAACATCGCAGAATACAGCTTTGAAGCGGCTTTGAACAAGCATAATCTTCATTTGAAGCCGCTTTCGCTGGAAACCTTGCAAATCAATATCACTAAGCTCTGCAACCAAGCCTGTTTGCATTGCCATGTGGATTCCTCGCCCAAACGCACCGAACAGATGGACGAGCGCACCGTTGCTCGTGTTCTGGAGATTTTGGCAGCGCATGAAAGTATCAAAAAACTGGACATCACCGGCGGCGCACCGGAACTCAATCCATACTTTGATTTCGTCGTGAAAGAGGCGCGAAAGCTGGGTAAACACGTCATGGTGCGGCATAATCTCACGGTGCAGTTCGACGGAAATCCGCAAACAGGCGAAAGCAAGGCACATTTGCCAGAATTTTTCGCCGAACAAGGCGTAGAGGTGATTTCATCGTTGCCGTATTATCAAGAGTTTTTCACCGACAAGCAGCGTGGTTTGGGCGTTTTCAAGAAAAGCATAGAGGCAATGCGGCGTTTGAACGATGTTGGTTACGGCAAGCCTGGCTCCGACCTCATGTTTAATCTGGTCTATAATCCCGTTGGTGCTTTTTTGCCTGCTGCGCAAGCCAGTCTGGAAGCGGATTACAAGCGAGAATTGCAGGAGAAATTTGGGCTGACGTTCAATAGTTTGTTCACGATTACCAATATGCCTATTCACCGCTTTGCTGAATCGTTGAAGCGGCGCGGCGGCTACGAAGAATACATGGAAAAGCTCGTAAATGCCTTCAATCCAAGCGCGGCGGAAGGCGTGATGTGCCGCAGCCTCATCAGCGTCAGCTACGACGGGCGTTTGTACGATTGTGATTTCAACCAAATGCTCGAAATGCACGTAACGACGGGCGTAAACGGTTCTTCACGCCCACGCACAATTTTCGATTTTGATGCCTCCGAGCTGTTGCAACGCAACATCTTGTTCGATACGCATTGCTACGGATGCACTGCTGGTGCGGGTTCTAGCTGTGGCGGCGCGACAGCGTGAGATGATTGGTTGTTAGAAGAGAATTTTAATTTCTTAGATTTCAGTGGCACAGACATTCTTGTCTGTGAGTATTAGTGCGGGTTTCGGTCGAAGAACACAGACAAGAATGTCTGTGCCACTATGGAAGAAAATTTGCACACTTGGTGTTTTTGATTCTTGATAATTGGTGGCTTGCTCATTTGATGGTTGTGGTGCGTGAGGATTTGTCGTAATTTGCTTTTTTACTTTTTTTCACACTCTATCACGTGTTATGCTCAAGAAAATTCTCAAAATCGTTGGCGCGTTGGTCGCCGTTGTTGTATTGTTTTTCGGAGTAATTTTTGGTCTTGTTCAAGCGAAAGTTGATGTTTCTGGTTTTTTCAAGGCTATCAGCGAAAAGGATAAATCCACACGCACAAGTCCTGGAGCCATTGCCAATGCGACGATTGGCACAACCAAACTCAGCATTGATTACAGCCAGCCCGCAAAAAATGGTCGGGAAGTATTTGGCAAACTTGTTCCGTACAACGAAACATGGCGCACGGGCGCGAATGAGGCAACGGAAATCAGTCTCGACAAAGACGTTCAAGTGGCAGGAAAAACCCTGAAAGCAGGACGTTATCAGTTGTTCACGATTCCGCGTCCCGATAAATGGACAATTATTTTCAATGGAAAACTTGGTCAATGGGGCGCGTTTTTTCATGATGAAAAAGCGGATGTTTTGCGCGTTGACGTTCCCGCAGGCAGTGCAGATACTGCGCTTGAACGACTTGTCATTTCCTTTGAAACTGCGCCACCACAAACAGGTTTCAACATTGCGTGGGACAAGACGAAAGTGTTTGTGCCAGTTGTAGCGCAGTAATTGTAACATTTCGTGGTATCATTCCTTCGACAAAGGAAACAAAATATGAACACCGTAACACAAAACGACATTGAAGCATTGTTCCATTTGCCACCTCATCCGCGCTCTACTGCTATTGCCTTGACACCAGAGCAAATGCGCCGATGGGAAGCAATAGAGAATGAGCCGTATCAGGTTCAGGATGCTTTTTTTCAAGCAATTATTGAAGAGCAACGCCCTGAACGTGAACGTATTTTACGAGAACGATTTGGCGAATAAACTTCAGAACAACTATGGAAACACTGTCATTTGTTGAATTTGTACAAATGTACAATGGATTTGCCAAGCGCGGCACCATTGTCTCGCTTGGTGAAGGCGCACTCAGGCGGCTTGCAGACTGGAATACAGAAGGATATTCGCTTTTACCCGCAATTATCATCCGAGCCTTTCAGCAAGTTCAAGAAGAACCTTTTCAAAGCGGTGCAAAGATGACGTTACAAATCGCAGCACCGCTTCGTTTCAACGGCATTGATGCAGAAAAGCAATTCACCGTTTTGTGTTACTATGTTTCCGAATTTCGTTACTTTTTTGTCAGCATGATTTCCGAGCAGTAAACTATGGTTGCACAAAGGTAAAGATGCTGTGAGCAAACACTACAACGCCCACGCTGCCGACGAAGAAAAAGCCCTCATGCGTCGCATTGCTACTGGCGATGAAGCGGCTTTTGAAGCACTCTACGACCGCTATTCACGGCTGTTGTATAGTATTCTTTTGTCGGTTGTAAAGCATCCGCCCGAAGCACAAGATATGCTGCAAGAGCTTTTTTTGCATATATGGCATCAATCAAAACAGTTCAATGCAGAGCGTGGAAGCGTATATTCATGGCTTGTAACCATGACGCGCAACCGCGCCATTGACCGCCTCCGCTCGAAAGGCTACCGCGAACGCCAGCAAGAATCCACCAGCGATGAAGCAATGATGCTCGTTCCCGATGAGGACACCTCGGCACTGGACGGAATGACAATGAGCGAAGACCGTGAGCGCGTCCACACTGCGCTTGCGCAAATTCCCGTCGAACAGCGCGACGCGCTTATGCTGGCGTATTTTCAAGGGTACACGCAGACGGAAATAGCAGAACTTTTGCACATCCCGCTCGGCACAATAAAAACACGTATGAGACAAGGTTTAATCAAACTTTCAGCTCTTTTGAAGGGAGCCTTACCATGACGACAACACACAATCATCACGCCTCCGAAGAACTCTTGAATAACGCAGCAGCACTCAGTCTGGGCGCACTTTTGTCTCAAGAAGCGCGGGATATTTTTGGGGAAATCACGCAATCATCCGCAACAATTCGGAAGGAATATACCGCAATGGTTTGGACTGCACATCATCTTCCAGCCGCCGTGCCGCTTGTACAGCCGCCTGCAAGCCTGAAGGAGCGCATTATGAGTAAGATAGCAGAGCAAGAAAATCAATCTTCCCCAAAGCATCATTCTCACGCTCATCTGTCTCATGCGCACGAGGAATTTATTCCTGAGTACGATGCAAAAGGTGCAGATTTCTATTCTGTCCTTGGCTCGCACGGCGCGTGGATGGCGCATCCCGTCAAGGGAATCCGCGTAAAACCGCTCGCCACCGACAAAGAACGCGGCTATGCAACATTGCTCATGCAATTAGACGCAGGAACGCTCTTCCCGTCGCATAACCATGCGGGCGCGGAGCAATGCTATGTTTTATCGGGTTCGGTCAATGTGATGGGAAAAATAATGAATGCAGGTGATTTTTTTAGCACACAAGCCAGCGCAGACCATGGCGATATTCTCGCCCCAGAAGCCGCAACAGTACTGCTTGTCGTGGCAATGGAAGATTACAAAAAATCTGCATGGAAAATTGGCGTGAAGCACCTTTGGGAGCGTCTGACGAGCGCGTAATATCTAAAATTTTGCTTCAAAACGCAGTATCAATCGCTTTCGTATTGCAGCTTTGCGCTTTGTCCGTATATTTGTGCCATTCGTGTTTTCACCACTCTTTTGGAGATTCACTCTATGGCTGGCTCATCTTCTTCGCGCACAATGAAGCGCAATATTGTGCTTTTGCTTCTTGCTATGGTTGTCGGAGTGCAGATATTTACCATGTGCAAGAAAAAAAATGATGCGAGTAGTCCGTCGCAAGGGCAGTCGCAAGGCGGTTCTTCGGGCAGTTCTGGCACAGGAAATACCTACAACACCCGCCACCTTGAAATGGGCGCACCCTCAGGCGGCGACGGCGCACCAACTTTTCTGCTTATCCGCAAGCAGTACGCCTTGCAATACAACGGCACCAAGAATATTCCTGATTGGGTCAGCTCGAATCTCCACGCCGAAGATTTTGGCGATGTCGAGCGCAAGCAAGGTCAATTCATGCCCGACCCCGATCTGCCACCACAATTCTATCGCGTAAAACACCAAGATTACAGCAATACTGGCTTCGACCGAGGGCATATGGTTCGCTCGGAAGAGCGCACTGCTACTCGCGCCGACAACGATGCTACCTTCTACACCACGAATTTACTTCCCCAGCTTCATTCCCTGAACGCAGGTCCTTGGCTACGTTTGGAAGAGTTTTGCCAATTTCTCGCCACGCGGCGCAGCAAAGAATTGTACATTATCTGTGGCGGAATTTTTGATAAAAATTATCCTACTATTGGGAAACGTAGTAATATCGCGGTTCCAAAGACGTGCTATAAAATTATCGTTGTGCTGGAACGCGGTCAAGGTGCAAAGGATGTCAATGAAAATACGACCGTGATTGCTGCAATTATGCCAAATATTGAAGGGCTGAAAAGCGAGCAATGGCGGCAGTTTCAGACGACTGTGGATGATATTGAGCAGCAAACAGGGATTGATTTTCTCACCGCCGTTCCTGAAAAGATTCAAAAAGTAATCGAAAGCCGTAAAACCCAGTCGTTATCAATGAAGTAGCTTGCTATACTGAAAAAGGTTTGTTGCTTCAGATGTAGTCCACCTTTGAGGTGGACTACATCTCAACTCCTTTACTTTTCGATATACAATTTTTACCCATTTTTCGTATCGTTCAGACTATCGTTCATAATTTTGATTCATAATTTTGATTCATAATTTTTTAATACTATCTTTTGGAGAACCCCATGAATACTCAGTCTTCGTCAAACTCAACAAACTCAACTGGCAGCAATTACGAATTTTCGCCCGCACAAAACACGCTCATTAGTAATCTGGCAAAGAGGCTGAATTTTGTTGGTATTGCTTTTATTGTGCTTGGCGTGTTGCAGGCATTTTTAGCAATGGTCAATACAACCATGTTTGGGAAATTAACGGGCATCCTCGGCGGTGCGCTGCTTGGTTCTCTCGGCGTGTTTATGTCGCGTGCATCGGGGTCGTTCAAGTTTATTGTCGAAACCGAAGGACAAGATATTGAACACCTGATGTCTGCGCTTGCCTCTTTGCTGAGTATGTACACAGCGCAGTTTTGGTCGTTGGTGGTCTTAGGCTCATTGGTTGCGCTGATTACCTTGCAAGCTGTTTTGCAAATTCTCTAAGGATGAATGCAATCTTTGTTCCTCTTCTAATGAGCATTGATGCGCTGTTTCATCAAATTCCATCAAATATTGCCAAAATTTGTAACCTCGCGCTTGGCAAGAGACTTCTTGAGGTTTTGCTTGTGAATAAAATTGTGAACAACATACTGCATTGGAATAGTTATCGGGAAATTGCCCAGAGACCTTATCAATTCTTGCGTTTGGCGATTCTCTTCACAACGCTTTTTCTCACGCACACTGCACTTTTGGGGCAAAGCTACCGGCTTGGAAACTGGCAAGATGGCAGAGCGCTTCGGCAAGGAAAATTTCTTATTGGCGCAGGCTGGGAAATCGGCGGACTTGGCTTTACAGCTACGCCCGCGACCGTTACGTCCGTGCCTGCACTTTCGCCTTCCTTGCGCAATCCTGCTTTGGGGACGATGTGCCTCGGCATGATGTACGGCGGTGCGGATAATTGGGATGTGGGGCTTGAAATTGGCGGCACATATGGCGGTCCGCTTCTTGCTACATTTGTCAAATACGCATTGCTGCCGTATTCATCGCCCTTTCAGGTAGCAGCAATGGCTTCTTTGGGGGTTTCCTCATCAGAAATTCAATTTGGACCGAATGCTACTGATAGTGCTGCAAGCAGGTTATTAGGTATATCAGTTCCCGATCAAGAGCGGTTTCTCCGCCGCGCACAAATGTTTGTTGTTGATGTTTCTGTTCCCCTCAGCTACGATATTTCTTCCGAATGGTCGCTTCTCCTCACGCCTCGCATTGCCAGTGCCAGCTACGCGGCAGGCATTGGCTTTCGAGAAACGACTAATAACGGCTCTAATCGCGTCACCTTGACCGAAACCGAGGCGCGAAGCTGGTTCTACGGCTTTAGCATTGGTGCGAAAGCCGTGCGTGAGTCCCCGCAATGGTGGCAATATCTTTTGCCAGTGCCGTTTTTGGCGAGCGGCGCAGCACAACTTTCTTTTACATGGGCGCAGGAACAGTTTTATCAAGTCTCCATTGGTTATCAGCATTTGTTTCCATCGTTTGGGACGCTCTTAACCACCGTTACGCAAGATGAAATGGATGCAATCCAAGAAGACCGCCGTCGGCAGGATAGTATTCTTGCCGCGCAGAACACGCTCTTGGAATTGCAGCGAAGCCGCTTTGGGCGAGCATTATCGGCGGAAATTGTCAGCATTAAAGGCACCGACAGTCTGGGCGCAGTGAAAGAAAACCCAACATTGCACGTTGAGGAGTTTGAAATGGACGAATCCATTGCGCTTTTACCGATGATTTTTTTTGAGCATCATTCGCACGTGCTTCCCTCGCGCTATCGGCGTATTCGCTCAAGCGACCGCACTTCCTTTACGGTGAGCAGCAGTGCGCGGCAACGCAACAATGAAGCCTATCGCAACATTCTAAACATCATTGGCAAGCGTATGAGCGATGCCTCGTCAGCAACGCTCACACTCACGGGATGCACCTCTGGCATTGCTGAAGAAGCAGGAAATACGGAGCTTGCAGAGCGTCGCGCTCGGGCGATTGCTGATTATCTGGTGGATGTGTGGAAAATTGCCCCACAACGCTTTCTTATTCAAACACGCCCACGTGCCGATACAAACGGACTTGGCAGCACCAATCCCGCCGATACCCGCCGTGTTGAGCTTCGTTCTGACAATAGCGATATTCTTGCGCCCATTCTCACGCAAGAAATCTTGCGTCGTCCGAGTCTTCACCGTATCGAATTTACTTTTGATATTGCCGCTGGAGCAGGTTTGAAGCAGTGGAATTTTGAATTGACCCAACTCGAAGGAACCGAAGTGCAGACGCTCCGCATGGAGGCAGGAAATGATGCCAGTTTGAATACATATATCTGGGCAGTCGGCGAAACACAAGCATCTGTGCCGAGTTCAGGCGAAAATGTTGTAGCGCGTTTAGAAATTACCGATTTGACCAATCGCGTGGCGGAATCCTCGCTGGCATTGCTTCCAGTGGAATACATTACGCTTGCGCAAAAACGCCGCTCTCCACAGCCAGACACCAAGCTCTTTCGTGTGCGCAACTGGATTATGAGCGTGGGAGAATCTGGGCAATCGCAATACGACAGCACAAGTATCGCGTTTATTCGCCGCGCAATCACTCCCAGCACTCGCATTTATGCGCTCTCTCAACTCAGTGATGCTGTAAAAGCCTCATTGGAACAGGCATTGGGAAAAAAGATGGAGCGCATACCTTCGGCAAATCTTCCTGCTCCACAGCACCCGCTTCTTTTACCTGAAGAACGCTTCTATGCTCGTGCCATTGCGCTGGAACTGCGTACGCCAATTCTTGCCAAGCAATAAAACAGAAACGCAGAGTGAAAATGATTGCATTGTGATGAAGGTAAGCGAGCAAGTGTGGTGTGTCTCTTCCATATTTTCTGCTCTTGCACCATCTTCACTAATCGTATCATCTTCCTCTGCGTTCAAAATATGCTAAAAAAGGTTTATTGCTTCAGATGTAGTCCACCTTTGAGGTGGACTACATCTCACTTCTTCACTTTTTGATATGCAATTTTTATCCGCTTGTAGTATATCTCGTATCAGTGATATTGATTACCTCGCACGAACATCAGCGAGCAACAATCATCTTCCCGCTCGCTACACCGCGCTCGGTCTGCAAACGGTACAAATACGTTCCCGCCGCGAGCGATTCTGCATTGAAGGCAACGCGGTGCATCCCGCTTGATTGCTGCTCTTCGAGCGAGGTAATGACGCTGCCAAGTCCGTCGAATATCGTCAGGCGGACGTTGGAGGAAGCGGGCAGCACGTATTCAATCGTAGTTGTGCTGCTCACGGGATTGGGATAATTCTGCAACTGCAAGGTTGTCGCATTCATCACGGTTTGCGTATCGTTTGCTGAGGTAGAAGCAGTCCGAATGAGCGGAAGCGTGTTGTAATCTTTGCCAAGAATTGCTCGGTATTCGGTGTTGTCGGTGGCGAACCATTGCTTGAGAATTGAGGCATATACTTGGCGGAAATCGGTTTGCATTTGCAAATTTCCACCGTTCAGATTCGTCAAACTTGGGTTGCTATTCAGCACACCGCCGCGTATTGCCGAGCCAAAGACAAAGACGGGAGCCGATGTGCCGTGGTCGGTACCAGAAGAAATGTTTGAACCCGGACGGCGACCAAATTCCGAAAATGTCATGCCGACGACTTTGTTATCAATACGATTGAGTTTCAAGTCTTGTTGGAAGGATGAAATACCTTCCGAGACCCGTGCAAGCAAGGTTGCGTGGGTGCCGAGTGTTCTGTCAGTTAGGCTTACTTGCAGCGCGTGCGTGTCGAAGCCGCCGAGCGTTACCAAATACACCCGTGTTTTCAAGCCGCCTGCAATGAGTCGTGCCACAATCGCCAGTTGGTCGGCGAGCGAATTTATGCCCATTGGCGTATAAGTTGCGAGATTTTTTGCTTTGTCGTAAGCATTTTTTATCACGCTTGCGTAGGTTTCGGATTGCCCTTGAATTTGGCGAATGTACGCAATTTGCCTGCCCGCATCGTTGTTCGGAGCGGTATCAAAACCTTCCACTGCCGAGCCTTGCACGAGGCGCAGGAATGCTGCTGGGTCTTGCACGTTCACGCCCATTGGCGCGTTCGTGCCTTTGAGCGTAAGCGAAGGCGATGCGCTGATTTGAATTGCCAAGGGGTCAGGCATTTCCGTGCTAGGATAGCCAACGGGATAGTTGGGGAATTGCGAATCCAAATAGCGTCCTGCCCAGCCTGTGCTAAGATATTCATTAAAGTCCGCACCCGACATCCAAATATCGGTCGAGCGGAAGTGCGAAAAGTTAGAGTTTGGATAGGCAACGCCTTGAATAACGGCGAGATTGCCCGCATCAAACAAGGATTTCATCCCAACCATTGACGGATGCAAGCCTGTGGCGTTATTTAACTTCAAAACGCGATTCTCTGGCAAAGCGATATTGCCGCGAATGCGGTTGTATTCCGACATTTGGTCGAGCGGGATAACCGTGTTAATGCCGTCGTTGCCGCCAGCAAGCTGAATCAGCACCAAATAGCGGTCGGCGGCGGCAGACGCAACGGCAAGACTTTCCAACAACGGAGAAAGCCCCATTGCTTTAGCGGAATAGCCCGAAAGGGCGAGCGGCAGCGTAACGGCGGTCGCGCCACGAATAAAATCTCTGCGTTCCATGATGTTTCCTTGATGAAAGATGAGTATTTGCTAAGAGTATATGCGTGGCTTAGTTGATTTGAAATTCTGCAAGGCGCATCATATAGCGCACGAGGTTGTCTAGTTTTGTTTTTATTTGATTTCGCTTCATGGTGTCGTTGGGCGTAGCCATAAAATCCGACCATTCCTTTGTCCATTCGTATTCGGGCAAGCCCGGAAGCAAGACTTTATCAAGCAGTTGGTCTTTTTGTGCTTCGGTTAAATCAATCGCAAAAAAGTGTTGCGTAAGATTATCAATCACTTTTATGGGGTCTTCGGGATTGGGGAATTGCTGAAGGAACGCGATGGAATCGAAGGTGTAGCGTTGTGTCTGATTGCTTGCTTGGTCGGTAACCGACCAACCGTTCGTAACGACATTGGAATAATTCGCCCGAGCGGGCATGGTTGCGGTGTTTATCCATACTTGATAAAATAGCGGCTCTTGGTAATACGCTTGCCAGCCCGCAACATTCGGTAACTCCAGCAAATCTTGTTGAAGTTGCGCAGAAAGCCCTTGTAATTGCCGCATGAAACCGTAGTAGAAAACGGCTTGTGTGGCTGCTGGCATTCTGACTTGAAGTTGTCGTACCGTTCCGACCGTCAAATCAAGCGGCGTTTTTATCATGCAACCAATGATGTTATTATCGAAGAAATGAATGCTGCCAAAAAGTGCGCGAAGAACGGGCTTGATTTCGTAGTTTCCATCGCGAAAAATCTTTGCAAGCGGCTTGATTACTTCGTTGGTGATAGTTGGCGTAATGTTGGAATTGACAAAAAAACGGTAGAATTTTGACACGATATATTCCGACGTTGCGTTTTGGCGGAAAATCATGTTGAGCAAATCGTTTAGCTCGTCTAAGCCAGCATTTGCGCCCGTTCTGCCCATAATAACGGTGTTTTGATATGCCGCCGAAAACTGCTTATTGCCCGTATCGTGCTGCGCAGCGCGGAAACTTGAGGTAACGGAGGTATTGATGTCTGTCCAGCCCGTGAGTACGCGTGCGGCAGCTTTTACGTCGTCTTCGGTATAAGTCGTGTAATTTCCCTGCGAAATTTCGGGACCTTTGCCAATCGTGAATAATTCTTGCAATTCTCGCGCAAAATTTTCCTGCGGCGCACCAGCAACATTCCGATTACCATTCAAATAGCGCAGCATTGCGGGGTCAATAGCAATCTCACGGACAAACGTTCTGAAATTGCCGAGCGCATTCCTGCGCAAGGTCTGATGCTGCTTGTACATATACCGCGACTCATTGACCACCGACCACTGCGACGCAAAATGATTATGCCAGAAAAGCGTCATTTTTTCCATAATGGAGATTGGTTGATTTGCCATCAAGCCCACCCACCACGATTTCATATGGTTGTTGAGTTGCCCGTCATTTTGCGAGCGTATTATATCATTCACCCACGTTTGCCCTGTTGTGGGGTCAATCGGCGGTGCTGGTGCGGTTTGGTCTCGGAGTAAAGTATCGAGTGCTTGGTCAATCGTTCTTCCCGTGAGTGCGGCAATATCTGCGCGGGAAGCACCGAACATAGTCCGCCGAAGCAGATGTTCTGCGGCTTTTGCGGTCAGTGGTGCGGGATATTTGTCTAAGAGAGGCATAACGAGATTCTCCAAAACAAGGTCAAGTGAAAAATAAGATGGTGTTTATTGTGTGCGTTTGTGTGAGCGACGGAGGGAAATCTACAAGAATTAGACCAATTCTATAAGCGAAATATTCATGCGGGGTGTGATGGCTGCTCGGACGGGCGTTTTTGTGCAGAAAAGGCAAGGGGAAATCGTATTGCCACGATATTCTTCGAGGTCTGGTGTGAGATGTTCACCGCCCACTTCCGCAAAAGAAACGCCTATAAAGCGCATATTTTCTTGTTGTGTGAGCTGTGAGCAATGAACATCCCACGCGACCATCGAACATACCCTGACAACTTTCCTGACAACTTTCCTGACAACTTCCTTGACAATGTTCTTTCCTACCAAAACCCTTGCCGTTCTTGCTGAAGGAACGGAAAAAAAACGCTACCTATCCTGTGTTTGTGTCGTTCCGATACGCTTGCTTGCTGCTGTCTCATTTTTGTGGAACAGTATCGGAGTTCAATTCTTATCGAAAAAAGAAAACGTGCTTGCTTGCTACAAAGGAAAAACAGAAGAAGCAAAAAAAGGTTACACATACATCATATTTTTTGTGATTTTGCGATACAATACATTTTTCCTTGTATTTCTGCGGTAAAAATATGAAATTCAGTCGGAGAAAATTATAGTAAAAATCTTTGTACACGACAAAACTTATGAAAAGCGCGTAAAATCAGGCTTCAGTGGCTTGAGACTTCTTGCCTGTGTTCATCGCTTGAACCTCGCACCAACACT
>RDXM01000086.1 GCA_004292595.1 Candidatus Kapaibacterium sp.
ATGATTATTCTCAAGCCCAAAAGCGAGTGGACAAGCGCGTCCACGAGGGATGAGCTTGCTGAAAAAATGCAACAAACCGTCGAAACAATTCCGGGCGTGGAGTTTGGATTTCAACAGCCAATTCAAATGCGCTTCAACGAGCTGATGACGGGCGCGCGGCAAGATGTGGTGCTGAAAATTTATGGCGAAAATTTGGACGTTCTTGCCGAGCAAGCAAGCAAGGTTGGGAAAATCGTGGCGACGTGCAAGGGCGCGGAAGATGTCTATGTGGAGCGGGTTACGGGGCTGCCGCAAATCGTGGTGCAGTTTCAGCGCGATGCTCTGGCGCGGTACGGCGTGGCGGTGGACGACGTAAACAAGGCTATTCGTACAGCGTTTGCGGGCGAAACTGCGGGTTTGGTCTTTGAAAATGAACGCCGTTACGACCTCGTTGTGCGCTTGGACACCGCCCATAGAAAATCGCTGGACGACGTGCAAAACCTCATCATTTCTACGCCGAGCGGCAATCATATTCCCTTGCGCGAAGTGGCTTCGGTGCAGATTGAGCTTGGACCAAACCAAATTCAGCACGAAGACGCGAAACGCCGCATCACGATTGGCTTCAACGTCCGCAACCGTGATGTAGAGAGCATTGTGGAGGAATTGCAAGCGGAAATTAAAACCGAAGCAAAGCTGCCAACAGGTTATTTTATCACCTACGGCGGCAGTTTTGAAAATCTTATCCAAGCGAAAAAACGGCTTTCCGTTGCGGTGCCAATCGCACTATTGCTCATTTTCACGCTGCTTTATTTTACCTTTGGCTCAGTCAAATTTGGTCTTCTCATTTTCACTGCCATTCCACTTTCCGCGATTGGCGGCGTTGTCGCACTGTGGCTGCGTGGAATGCCCTTTTCCATTTCTGCGGGCATAGGTTTTATCGCACTTTTCGGCGTGTCGGTGCTGAACGGCATTGTGCTAATTGCGTATTTCAATCGCCTCAAAACCGAAGGCATGACGGACGTGCGCGAAATCGTGCTGCACGGAACGCGAGTGCGCTTGCGCCCAGTACTGATGACCGCTGCAGTTGCTTCGCTCGGTTTTTTGCCAATGGCAATTTCCAATTCAAGCGGCGCGGAAGTCCAGAAGCCGCTTGCAACAGTCGTTATCGGCGGTTTGGTGTCGGCGACGTTGCTCACGCTCCTGGTCTTGCCCGTGCTGTATTTGCTGGTGGAATCGTGGTCGCAGAAGCGTTCAAGCAAAGCACCACCGCTCCAAGCTAGTTCTGGTGCGGCATTGCTCATGTTTACAATATTGTTTTTTGGAGCAAATTCTCGTCTTCCAGCACAACAAATAATCCCCCAAACACCGCAAGGAATCTCGCTTGCGCAGGCAATCGACATTGCGCTAAAACGCAATCCTACGCTGCAATCAGCAAGCACGGAAATTGAGCTACAACGCGCTCTGCAGCGCACGGCGACTGACATTGGCAAAACAACAGTGTCGCTCCAACTTGGGCAATACAACAGTTTCATGCAGGACAACAATCTCAGCATTGCGCAAACAATTCCCTTCCCGACTGTGTTCACAAGCCAAGTGGCGTTTGGCGATGCGCAGGTTCGCGGAGCGGAATTGAAACTTGCCACCACGCGCAATGAACTCGTTTTTGCGGTGAAATCTGCGTTTTACGGGTGTGCAGTGCTGCTGGAGCGCGAACGCCTTTTGCAAGAGCAAGACAGCATTCTCGTCGCCTTTGCAAAAGCGGCTGCAAAGCGCACCACAACTGGCGAAACAACCCAACTCGAAGCAGCAACCGCCGCGCTGCAAGCCTCCGAAACGTCTCTCGCACTTGCGCAAACAAGGGCAAATTTGCAAACGGCATACATACAGCTTCAAACCTTGCTTGCAGCCGATTCGCCCGTGCGCATTTCCGCACCAGAATCGCTCAAACGTGCGTTGAAAATGCCGTCCGATACCACAAAAGCAGGAACAGCATTTACCCGAAACCCGCTCTACGCCTTTGTTCAGCAACAAATCGCTATTGCGCAATCGGCTCAAAGCGTCGAAGCTGCGCGGGTACTGCCCGACCTCAGTGTTGGTTATTTTTCGCAAACGCTCATCGGCGCACAAGACGGAAGCCGCATTGCTGGCGCGAATGACCGTTTTTCGGGTGTGCAGCTTGGCGTTGCTTTGCCGCTTTGGGTTGTGCCGCAGCTTGCGAAAGTAGAAGCCGCATCGCTTGCAGCCGACATTGCTCGCACAAATGCCGAAGCCTTTCGCGTCCAGCTTTCTGGCGAATATGCCAAAGCCGTGCAGCAATTTTTGAAGTTCAAAACCAGCGTGGATTATTACGAACAAAACGCTTTGCCACAAGCCGCGCAGGTGCAGAAAACCGCCCGCCAGCTTTACGAACGCGGTGCAATCGGTTATCTGGAATACTCGCAAAGTCTCGCCCGTGCGCTGGTGGTGAAAACGAACTACGTGGAATCGCTTGCAGCGTACAATAATGCGGTTTTGACGTTGGAATTGCTTGCAGGAATTGAATAGCGCATTTCCAACGAGCAAAACTTTTCCTTTTGCAATACAATCAGGCTTCAGTGGCTTGAGACTTCTTGTCTCTGTTTCCCACCTGAATCTCTCACCAACACTCACAGACAAGAATGTCTGTGCCACTAATTGATGTTGTTTGAATCGCAGAAAAAACTGGAGACAACTCAAGCCTCATTTTCATTTTTGACTTTATGAATTCATTTCTCAAACTCACACTTTCATGCCTCATTGCCGCAATATTGCTTGTTTCTTGCGGTAAAAAGGACGCGCCTGCAGAGCAGCAAGAATCGGAAAAACACGAGCATACCGAACAAAAAGCTACCGTTGAATTAACCCACGACCAATACCGTATGGCGGGCATTGAGCTTGGTACGGTGGAAATGAAAAATCTGGGTAGCGTCATCAAAGTAAACGGGATACTGGATGTGCCTCCGCAGAACCTTGTTTCTGTCTCGCCGCGCATTGGTGGGTATATTCGCTCAACGCCGCTTTTGCAGGGGCTTCGGGTGCGCAAAGGACAGACGCTGGCTGTCGTGGAGCATCAGGATGTGGCAACACTTCATCAGGAGTTTTTGGAAACGCGCAGTCGCTTGGAGTTTGCCGCAGCAGAGTTTAAGCGGCAGGAGGAATTGCAAAAGGAAAATATCAACGCCGTGAAAACCTTTCAGCAAACCACTGCCGACTACAAAAGTCTGCAATCCCGCTTTGCTGCTCTCACGCAACGCCTCGCGCTTATCGGCGTGAATGGTGAAAAACTCCGCGATAACGACGTGAGCGCGAAATATACAATCACCTCGCCCATTGACGGCTATGTTGGCGCAGTAAATGTTACGCTTGGTCAATTTGTTTCGCCAAGCGATGTTGTGTGCCGCATCATCAATACCTCGCATATCCACGCTGAACTGACCGTCTTTGAGCGCGACGCACCGAAACTCCGCGTCGGACAGCGCGTCCGCTTTACGCTTGCAAACGAAACCGAAGAACGCACGGCAAAGGTGTACTTGATTGGGCGTGAAATCACGCAAGAGCGCACCGTAAGGGTGCATGCGCATTTGGACAATGAAGACAGACAGCTGTTGCCAAACACCGCTCTCAAAGCTCTTCTCGAACTTGGCGAGCAGTCTGTCCCTGCCGTTCCGGAGGCTGCACTGGTCAGCGCGGATGGCAAAGAGTATATTTTCATCGCTGCAGAAGATGAACATGAGCATCATCACGACAATGGCGAAAAACATGAGGAGTCAAAGGAGAAAGGCGAAAAAGAAGAGAAACACTTGACGTTTCAAATGGTCGAAGTGAAGCGTGGTGCGGCGGCTGGCGGTTTTATGGAAATAATGTTACCAGAGAATTTCAATCGTACTGCGACAAAAATTGTCGTGAAGGGTGCGTATTCACTGCTTGCGAAGATAAAATCAAGCGAGGGTGGCGATGAGCATGGACATTAAAATGTAATCAATTGGTAAAAAAACGCCGCCATGCAGCATGAAATCTGCGTGGCGGCGTTTTTGTATCCAAGAAATTAGCAAGCGAATACCTTTACAAGGATTCCAAAAACTTCACCAATGCCGCACGGTCACTGCTATTCAAGCCTTTGAAATAGTCTTTTGATTGCCGTGCTTCGCCGTCGTGCCAGAGGATTGCTTCGGTCAAATTACGAGCGCGTCCGTCGTGGAGGAGCTGCGTATGCTTGTTCACCGTTTGCGTGAGACCAATGCCCCAAAGCGGCGCGGTGCGCCATTCACGACCATTTGCCAAGAAATCTGCGCGATTGTCTGCCAAGCCTTCGCCCATGTCATGCACGAGCATATCCGTGTAAGCGAATATGGTTTGGTTCGAGATTTCGGGTAGATTCGGTACATTTCCTGTGCGCATAGACGGAATGTGGCAAGCATTACATTTCGCATCAGCAAAGACGATTTTACCGCGTTGGACGGCGGCATCGGTCGTGTTGCGACGAGCTGGAACGCCGAGTGTGCGCGTGTAGTGGTCAACGGCGCGGAGCGTTTGATTGCTCACCTCGGGAGCGTGTGCCGCGATTGCTTGCGGCTGTCCAGCGGAATTTTCAGTCGGGAAAAGCTGACTTGTTACGCCCATGTCGCCGTTGAAGGCAGCCGCATTTTGCTGTTGCAAGTGTGGCTGATTCGCCTTCCAACCGAAGCGTCCAAGCCGTGTTTGCTGCGCTTGCACATCCCAGACGTAGTTTGCTTTGCCCGAAACGCCATCGCGGTTGTTGTCGTTGGGGTCGGCATTGGCGAGGATAGTTTGCTCGTCCAATGCTTCGAGCAATCCTAACCCAAAGACGGGCGAGGCTACACGCGGCGAAATAAGCGCGTTTTGGGGAACGGGAGCGTAACTATTTTGCAGCAAATACGTCGGAATACGCAGTGAATACGCCGTCCCGTCATTGAACGCGCCGCGCTGCTCGGTGTACTGAATGCGGAATTTTGATTCCACCTGAACGCCAGCAACAGCCTGGTCTTGAATCTGTCCACCAAAGCCTGTAAGCGGCAAGGGTTCGCCGTGCGCGTCCATTCCAGCAATACCGATTCGGAGCAAGAGCGTATTCATTTCCCCTTGCGGAACAACAGGTTGCCCGCGTCCATCGGCAATGTGGCAGCCTTCGCAAGAAACGTGGTTAAAGAGCGGTCCCAAGCCGCCTGGATGTCCGGGCATGGGACGCGCTGTATATTCCACGGCAAAGGCAGAATCACCTGCATCGTGCAAACGAAGGCTTTGCGCAGAAAGGTTTGGTGCGGCTTGCGCGAATGCCTCTTCGCTTGTGTCAAACGTTGTTGTTCCACCACCTTGAAGGCGGTCGTCTGCGCCTTGCGGCGGCTGAGGCGGTTGCTGCGGACGACGAGCGGCGGTAACGTCGCTGTCGTTATTCAGCGCGGAAAAATCTGCGGTGTCGCTGCATCCAACGACGAACATTGACGAGGAGACCAGTATTGATGCGGTCAGGAGGCTGGCGCAATATTGCACAAGAGCGAGCGAGGAGAACCGTTGCGGCTTGCTACGCAGAGCGATTCTCGAAATTATCCGTGTGTCCATGGGAGTTCCCTTGAAAAAACAATAAAGATTACGATGAATTACACCGCAAATTTCGTCTTTTTTTTCACACCAAACATCTACCGAAAAGACATGAGTTTATGCACCAAAGAGTCATCATCATCTCTACCAAAAAGTCATAGTCAGAACCGCGTAAAAGTAGTAATTTGTATTTTTATTTCATTCGCCTTTGTCCATTAGACTTTATTCCGAACAGACTTTTTTACGAAACAAGGCAGCATGCTGCCTTGCTCCAAAACCCTAAAAACCTTATTCGAGATAAACTCTATTGTATGTTTCATTTCATTCGCCTGAAACCATGATACAATCTCGTTTTTCCGCACTTGTCCTTGCTGGGGTTGTGTGCTTTTCGACACAAAGTTTTTGCTCAATTTTTTCTGATACTCAACAGAAAGACATCACGAAAAAAGACAGCACAGAAGCCATTCCCACCAGCCCGCCAAAAGAAGAAGGAAACTTCCGCAAAGCAGATTTGGTCGAGCTTGTGAAGCTGGATAACACTATCAAGCTGGATGTGCGGTATGCAAAAAAGAATAACTTCGTCGGGCGACCGCTCTACAAACAAGAGCGAGCATTTATGCAGCGTCCAGCCGCAGAAGCGTTGGTGCGGGCGCATCAGGAATTGAAAAAGCAGGGCTACGGCTTGCTCATTTTCGACGGCTATCGACCTTGGCGCGTAACTAGGCTCTTTTGGGAGGTTACGCCCGCCGCATTACGAAAATTCGTAGCAAATCCAAACAAAGGTTCGCGGCATAATCGCGGCTGCGCGGTAGATTTATCCTTGTACGACCTCAAAACCGGTAAAGAAATCCCCATGCCAAGCGAATACGACGAAATGACCGACCGCGCCTATCCCGCCTACACGGGCGGAACACCAGAGCAAACGCGCCTCCGCGACCTTTTGAAAGAGAAAATGGAAGAACAAGGATTTAAGGTATTTTCTATTGAATGGTGGCACTTCGATTACAATGATTGGCGGGAATATCCGATTTTGGATATTGATTTTTCGCAGATAAAGTGATGGGAAATTCCTTTGAAATCAAGTAGAACACTTTCAAATACAAAACGCCACGACCCTTGAACATACAAGACTCGTGGCGTTTTTATTCCAAAGTAATCAGGTTTTACTTCACAACCTCCACACGCCGCCGCACAACGCCGCTTTGCGTTTGCAAGACAAGAAAATACGTGCCAGACGGAATCGCCTTCACATCCAACATCATGCTGTACTCGCCTACTTCGGCATAGCCCTCAGCCAGCACCGTTACTTGCTTGCCAGACATATCCACCATTGCAAAAGCGATATTGCCGTCCTCGCGCAAGGCATAGTGAATTTCTGCTACATCTTTCACAGGGTTTGGTCGCGCAATGGCGACACTATTCGGCTTTGCCGTCGTTGTAAGCCGCACTCCGCCTGCCACGCAGGGCTTTGCCGTAAACGTGCCGTTGATAGGTGCTTCCACAAACAAATTCGGCGCACTTGCCGACCACTCCGCCTGCTCTACTTCCAGCATGGTTGTTGCCGTCGAGCCGCTCACAGAGCGACTTTTCATGGAAGTCATCACAAATTCACGCTTTGTCTCGGAAATATTTCGCAGCGTCGTGATATCGAAGGTTGCGGCAGGAATATTCACAAAAACGCGATTCGGTACGCCAATGTACCGCCGTTGCTGGGCGCGGCGCTCGGTAGTATCAAGCATCAGTACATTTGGGTCCATATTAAATTGCGCTCGGTATTGCAGTAAATTATCGAAGGCGCGAATGAGGTCGCTTGTTCTGCCCATATCAATTTTTCCAAAGAGTTCCACATCCACCAAGCCGCCCGGAGCAACAGAATCTTGCTGCTCCTTCGGACGCACACCAAAACGCATCACCACGTCGCCCTCCTTAAAAGCACGTGCTTCGGCGCGAATTTCTGCACGAACCGAATCATTATCGCCCAGCACCAGCATTCCGTTGAATTTCCGTCCCGCATTCGGCGGCGAACAGCGCACCAAAAGCAAAAGCGTGTCGAGTGCTTGGATGATAAATTCACGATTGCTCAAATAGCCTTGTACGCTGAAAATACGGTCACTGTCGCGGGTGCGGGCTTTCTGCACCGTTACCGGACGAGGGCTGGTATTTATCAGTAATGCGCTTTTGAGCGTTGTTCCACCTGCTCGCACAATACCAAAATCTACATTGCTCAATTTCAGCGCAACGCCCGTTCCTTGCAAAATATTGACGACCGAATCAATCCGCTCAGGGCGCAAGGATTCATTGTAGCGCAAGACCGTTGTTGCCAATTTTACCCCCGTCGAGCGAGGTGCGAAGCGGACACGGACGGTCAAATACTTTTCGGCGGGAATAATTACTTGCCGAACATCGTCGAGTATCGTAAAACTCAAATTGCTATCTTCAAGCCCAATTTCTTGCAGTGTTTGCGCCACGTTGGAGAAGTTCACCACCAATGCCTCGCCATCAACCGAATCCGCCAGCGACACACGCCCGAAATCAATCGAAGTCATTTGCATCGGTTTGTCGCCGACGCCCGTTGTGAAAAAGTCCGACGACCACTGGCTGCGCTGCCCCTCTGCGCCAATGCCGCGCACACGCCAGTAGTAGCGCGTTCCCGGACGCAGACCGCTCACCGAAAGCGTTGTCGAGGAAATTGTTGCATTGCTCGCAAGTACCGAAAAATCTGGCAAAAGCGAGAACTGCGCTTCATGCACCACCGCGCCAATGGCAGCCCGCCACGTGAGCGGCAGCGCGTAGGGCATATTGCGTCCAGCAGGATACGGAAAGACGAGACGCGGCGCAGCCACTTGATTCGCCAACACCGCTTCATTCGTAGGTTCGGCAGTATCCACGCGAATCATGAGTGCGCGGGCAAAAAGCGTCAAATCCCGCGCCAAGCTATTGGTGATGCGGCATTCGTACACGCCAGAATTGCTTGCCAGTGCTGCCCTTGTGAGCGTAAACTCTGGTGATTCCTGCGCATCGGTAATAGCCATGCCGTTTCTGAACCATTGATAACGATTGAATGCACCGCCAACGCTAAAATTGAGATTGATAGGGCTGCCCACCAACACAAATCGGCTGGAAGCCTCACCAACACTGTCTTGTGGGGAATAGGTAACGTTGCGCACCTGCACACTTGTTTCGATGCTTTCAAAGGTGAGCATATTCCGCTCAAGGCGCGTAGAATCAAGTGTTTGGCGGAGCGCGTTCAAACTCGGCATCGTGCGCAAACGATTTTGCGACAAGCCCAGCACACGCAAACTCGCCATTCGTGCAAGTTCGGTGGGTACATTGCCCACAAAGCTGTTGTTGTCTAATTCCAAACGCTCAAGCGAAGGAATCTGCACAAACGAGCTAGGAATAATGCCGCCGAGACGGTTGTTCCGCACCGAGAATGCACGCAACGAGCGCATTGCGCCAACATTATCCCAGAGTTCGCCCGAAAGCTGATTTTGTGCGGCATTGAAGGTTTCGAGCGTGGCGAGCGCGGGAAGCGTTTGTGGCAAGCGACCAGAGAATTGATTGTTATTCAGCAAGAGCGTTTTCATGCTGCGCGATTGCGCAATGCCATTCGGGATTGTGCCAGAAAGCTGATTGCTGCTTACGTCGAAGAGTTCTAGCTGCGTGAGTGCATTTGTTTCACTCGTTTGTTTTCCTGCAAAAACGACAAAAGTAGTAGAATCCAAACTGCGCGGAAGCTCGCCCGATAAGCCGTTTCGCGCAACAACAAACTCGCGCAGATTCGCCAAACGGTTGATTCCTTCAGGGATTCTGCCCGTAAATTGGTTATCTTCCAAACGCAAAACTTGCAAGCGCGTAAACTGGACAATACACGGCGGAATATCACCCGTCAGCCTGTTTGACGCAACACGCAGTTCACGAAGCCCGTAATTGCGCATACTTTGCCCAAACACGGTACAGAAAACATCTGAAAGCGAGCCATCCAAGCGGTTCGAGTCCAGTTTCACAATTTCCAAACTATCCAATGTGCCAAGTTCGACGGGGATTCTGCCCGACAAGCCCGTATTTGCGAGGTTCAGCGAGCGAACGCTGCGCAAGCCCGCAACCACGCTGCCGAGCGTTCCTTGCAGCGTATTGTTCGATAAATTCACCGTTTGCAGCGCGGTCATTTGCGAGAGCGCAACAATCGCATTTGTTACCGAAATTGCCGAAAAAGCACCATTTTGTGGGACGGTTGAAACATTATTGCCCGATAAATTTATGCCAATAATCCGCCCAGCATTCGCGCCGCTTTGCGCAACGGTCAAGCCGAACCAGCGAGAAAGTGCTTGCTGTGGCACGAGCCAGTTCGCGCTTGTTGTCCATGTTGCACCGTTTGTGGCGCGGTAGAAAGCAACGGCTGCCAAAGAATCTAGCTGCTGCTGCGTAAGATACGCAAAAACCCGCATAGATTCGCCCGTTCCCGTCGTCGAGCGCACACGCACGATACCCGAAGCACCCGCCCCAACAATAGCAACGATGCGGCTTGGCGACTCAACGCGGAAACTTTGCGCGGGAGTACCGCCAAAACTTACCTCCGTTATTCCGACAAAGCCACGCCCTGTGATAGTAACCGTTGAGCCGAGTGCGCCTGTGTCGGGCGTAAAATCTATGTTTGCAGGAATAATGGTTGTGGGAAGCAAGCGAATAAGCGTGTTTTGGAGCGTTGCCGTTCCAAAGGGCGTGGTTGCTTGCAGAGCTGCACCTGTCGCGGCAACAACGAGCGCATTGGTACTAAAGCTCAGGCGCACCTCCGTTGGCGAAATGACATCAACGCTTGCTGCGCTTACGCCGCCCAAACTCACCGTCATTCCTTGAACAAAATTTGTTCCTGTCAAGAGCAGTGTTTGTCCTACTTCGAGGCTCGTGATATTGACGGCAGTAAGTGTTGGCGGTGCAGCAATGGAAATGGCTTGCGTGGAAAGCACAAAACAGCCACTGCCAGATTCCAAACGCAACGGTGCGGAAATGACTTGTGCTTGCGTGGAAACCCTGAGCGTGAGTGTTGTTGCGCTTTGCGAGAGAATGTGCAAGGTATTAGGGGAAATCTGCGCTGCTTGAACAACGTTCAGATTTCGTCCCGTTACGGTCAATGTGCCACCTGTACCGAGAATATCTGGCGAAATGCCATTAATGGCGGGCGTTTGCACGAGCATAACGTTCAGCACAGCCGTTCCTGCGCGGTTTTGCAGCGTTACAACGCCGTTATCTGCATTTTGCGGAACGACGGCTTCCACCTGCCCACGCTCGTTCACGCGGAAGGATGCGGCTGGCGCATTGCCGACAAAGACTTGCTGCACGTCGGCAATGTTATCGCCCGTGATAGTCAGCACTTGCCCCGCACACGCCGAGAGTGGCTGAATGCCGAGCAGATTCGGATATTGCACAAAATTGAACACGCCAAGCGATTCCCCACTGCCGAAATTATTGGTCAGCACAATCGTTCCCGACGTTCCAGCAGCAACAACAAGCGAAACTTGATTCGTAGAATTTACCGTGAAGCTCTGCACAGGAACACCCGCAATGGCAGCCGCCGTTAAACTCGTCAAGCCTGTACCCCGCACCGTTACTACTGTTCCCGTCGCACCTGTGCTGGGCGAAAAGGAAATAATTTGCGCCTCAAGCGGCTCGCGCAGCAAGGTCAGCGTTACGTTTGTTGCCGAAAGTGCCGCCGAACTTTCGCTCACAAGGCGCAGCGTTACTTGCGTGGAAACGGCTGTTTCTGGCGCATTCAGCCATGCAACACGGAGATTCGTGAATACGCCTGTTGCCGTATTCGCAAGACCAGAGAGCAACGTTGGAGTGCCACTCAGCGTGAAATTTCCTTCTTGCCCTTGTGTGTTGAAAGCGCGAAGGCGCACGATTGCATTCGTGGCGGCAAGCTCGTTCCAGCCGTTCCACGCACCAAAAGCAAGGTTGAATGGTCGTCCGCTTGCCGAGAGGAGCTGCCCTTGATTGAACGCACCAAAATTCACACCTTGCGTTCCCGTGCTGGAGCTTTGCGAAAACGCCAACGCAAGCGGGAATGCGGGGTCGGCAATCACCGTTACCGTAATTTGCGTTGCATTCAACAGCCCGACAAAGGTTGGCGAAACCACAATCACTGCCGTTGTTACGCCACCGCGCACGGGCGCGTTTCGCCAGACAAACGTCGCCACCGTACTGATACTGCTTGCATTGTTGATAGTGCCTTGCGAAGAGCCAATGATACTGAATTGCGCGTTGCCGCCAGCAGCCGCTTGAATGCTGTATTGCAGCGTGGCAGAGGTATTGGAAAGATTTGTTTTTCCCAAAAACGAGCCAATGGTGAAGGGCGTTTGTGCGCGGCTGACGACGACGGGAGTGTTGGTATTGAAAAGATTGATAAATCCTGAGTTAGTGAGGCTGAATGCTAAACCAGCATTGCCTTGATTCATCATCACGGAGGTTGTATTGGACGCAGAATTTGCACTCACAAAATCAAGGTCACCATCGCCATCAAGGTCGGCAAGTGCTACGCCCAAGGGCTGCATTCCCAAGCCGTAGGGCGAGCCGCTTGCGGTTTGGTTCAAGACTCCTGTTCCGTCATTTTTCCATATCGTTGCTGTATTTGCGCCATTGTTGATAGAAACAAGGTCGAGGTCGCCGTCACCGTCCACATCGCCCAACCCAACATCACTGGGGCTTGTTCCAACGGCGTAGGTGCCAGAAAGCGTGAATCCGCCCATGAGATTGCTGTAGATAAGCGCGTTGTCGGGCGTTGTGGTAACAAGAGCAATATCGTTATCGCCGTCGTTGTCAATGTCGCCCGCAGCAATGCCTTCGGGCGTGGAAGGCGTAGCAATGGGCGTTCCGAGCATGAGGCTGAGATTGCCGTTGCCGTCGTTGAGCGCGATTGCCAAGCCGCTTGTGCCGCCGTTGTTGGCGGCTGCTACGTCGAGGTCGCCGTCGTTATCGAAGTCGCTCAAAGCAAGCGCAGACGGCGTTCCTGCAATGCCCGTCGCTGCGCCAATGCTGAAGGCATTTGCATCAATGTTGTTGTTCACAAGGCGAATTTGGCTTGCGGCGCGGTCGGCAAGCACGAGGTCGAGGTCGCCGTCGGCGTTCATATCGCCCCAAGCAATATCCACCATATTCCCACCAACAGCGAGCGGAAAGCCCATCATCGTGGTAAATGCGCCCATGCCGTTATTGAGCAAGACGCTTACGTTTCCTCCGCCCGCGACGGCAATATCGAGGTCGCCGTCGTTATCGGCATCGCCGAGTGCTATTGCGACAGGGCTTCCAATCGTTGGAATGGTAGTGCTATTTGCATTAAAATTACCCGTGCCGTCGTTCAAACGCCGCACAATTCCTATTCCGGTAGCCGCAAGCATATCCACACGCCCGTCGCCGTTTACGTCGCCCAGCGCGACATCCTGCGGGTTCGTGCCGCTTGCGTAGGGCGAAAATTCTTGATTACCAAAAATAGCAGGTCCAACGCCCGCCCGTGTGCGGTAGCTATACACGAAGGGGCGCACATTCACGCGAGCGAGCGATGCTTGCGCAGAGGTCATCGTTACCATGACTTCTTCGCCATTCAAGAAGCGGCGAGCGGGATTGAAGGTGGCTGTTGTGGCTGCCATTGCGTAGGTCCACGCGCCGCCGCTTGCGATATTGCGCTGCCCCGTCATCATGCCAAAAATGCGGATGGGACCTTGCGCCGAGCCGATAGCGGTGTAGGTTGCGGCGGTAATCTGCTCGGTAAATTGCCAGGTCATTGCCGTTTGGTTTGGTGCAGCGTTGAGATTGCGCTGCGGTGAAATTGCGCGGGTGTAGCTTGGCGCTCCGCAATCGGTGGCACCGTTGCAGACAAGGCGCGGCTGCGTGGCATTCAGGAGAATCTGCACGGTGCTGGTCACGCCTTGATGAGCGACGGCAACGTCCAAATCACCATCGCCATCAACATCAGCCAAGGCAAAGCCGCGTGGGTCTGCGAGCGTTCCAAAGGGAGCGTTGGCGGCATTGCCAAAAGCACCAGCACCATTGCCAAGCATCACCGTCAGTGCGCCGGCTTGCCCAGCCACAGGTGCGCTTGTGGCAACAATATCAAGGTTCGTGTCACCATTCACATCCGTAAACACAGCGTGTTGCGGGCTTACGCTGATAGGAAACATTGCGGCAATGGTGGAAAAATTCCCAGAAGCAATGCCGTTGTTTGTGCGCAGAACGAGCGAACCAGTGGCAAGCGTAACAATCATATCAAGGTCGGTGTCGTTGTCAATATCGCCCATATCCACCGAAATCGCACCTGCTCCTGCGTAGGGAGAGCCAACTGCCGTTCCATTGAAATTGCCCAAGCCGTCGTTGAGGCGCACCGTTACGCCGCCAACGCTTTGTGCAATCACCATATCAAGGTCGCCATCGTTATCAACGTCGGCAAGGCGCAGAAAACCTTGCCCTGTGCCAGTGGGAAAGGTTGCGGAGTTCGTCGCAAACACGCCAGAACCATTATTGTAGCGAATCACAGCACCGCCGCTATTTTCGATAGAGACAATATCAAGGTCGGCATCGGCATCCACGTCGCCAAGTGCGATAGATTGTGGGTTCGCGCCCGTTGCGTACGTTACGGGCGTGTTTAATTGACCCGTTCCGAGCGTATTCAAAAAGACAGCAATACCATTTGCGCCACCACCAGAATTGAGGGCAACAGCATCTAGTCGCCCATCGTTATTCACATCAGCCGTAAGAACCTGCACGGGAAATGTGCCAACCGTTGCACGGGTAGAATTGGCAACGAGCGGCGTGAACGCGCCGGTGTTGTCGCCGAGTGCCGTTACTATCGTATTATTGAACTGATTCACCGCAACCCAATCAATGACATTATCGGCATTAAAATCACCAAAGGCGATACTGCGCGGTCCGGCTCCGGCAGTATAAAGAAAGTTTAGCGAACCAGAGCGCGGATAAAACTGCGCTGGACCGCTTGTGGGGCGGGCGCGGAAGCTATACACGTAGGGGCGCACAGCAATGCCGCTTGGGGATTGGGCTTGCGTTACACTCACCATGATCTGCTCTCCAGCAAATAAGGCTCTTCCAGAGGTAAGCGTAGCGGTGGTGATAGCAGCATTGAACGCCCACGAACCGAGCGCGGAATTCAGCGGGGTTCGGCTGGCAGCCATATTCCCAAAAACGCGGATAGAGCCGCCAGCACCGCTTGGCGCAGGCGGGTTTTGCGGGAAGGATGCTGTTGCTGTTACTGAGGCGGTGGTCATTGGCTCGGTGAATTGCCATGTAAAAAGTGAGCCTGCGACGGCAGTATTGACATTGCGTTGCGGAAAGATATTGGGCGTAAAGGTTGGCGGACCACAATCTACCGCGCTATTACAGACAAAACGCGGCTGCGTGGCATTCAGCCAGATTTGGAGAGTGTTGTCGGCGGCTATCAAAATATCCAAATCGCCGTCGTTGTCCACGTCGGCAATGGCTTGGTTCAGATTTGCCGTGCCAACTTGATTCGGCGCGGAAAGCGCGGGAAATGTTCCCGAATTATTGCCCAACCCCACCACAAAACTACCTGGAGTGCGCTGAAGAACCGTAATATCTTGCCGAGCATCGCCATCGAAATCACCAAGCAAAGGGCGGTTTGAAGTGGTCGGGATAGTGAGCGTTGCTGCGGCTGGAAAAATGGTGGGCATTCCCGTATTCACAAAGATATTCACATTCGCATTTGGACCGCCGACAACCGCATCAATGCGACTATCGTTGTTAATATCCATAAGCTGGATATTGGTTGGATTGGTGATAGTTGTCGGATATGGCGAACCAGCAGCTTGGACATCAAAATTCCCTGTGCCGCTATTCAAACGCAGGGAAACGGAATTTGCAGAACCGTTGGTAATGACCCAATCCAAATCGCCATCGTTATCCATGTCCGCAAGGGCAGATTCTTCGCGCCCGCCACCACCTGGCTGCGTATAACGCTGTTCGCTTCCCGATATATTGCCATTGCCAGGATTGAAAAAGACACCGACTTGATTGGTTGCGTTGTAGGTTACAGCAAGGTCTAAAGCACCGTTACCGTCGGCATCGCCGACTGCCAAGCCGCGCACACCAGCAAATGAGGCGGTTATGGGCGAACCAGTCATTTGCGTAGGAAACGTACCTGTCCCGCTATTTTGGAAAATGCGAATTTGGGCAGAACCTATCGCATCGGTATTGATAATATCCGTAAAGCCGTCGTTATTCATATCTGCCAGCACCACGCGCCCGTTGGCGGGAGTGCCGAAGGCACCCGTCACCGTCGCACCCGCCGTAAAGGTGCCGTTACCATTCCCCAAATATATCCGTAGTGTGGTATTATCTTCGGAGGTTACGAAGTCTATGCGCCCGTCGTTGTTGAAGTCTGCCGATTGTACAAAGGAGGCAGCATTTGGGCGCGGAATGGGCGATTGGAAATGTTGGAAAAACGTCGCTGGTCCCGTGCCGGCTTTTGTCCAGAACTGGCGCACCGTTCCTGTGGTCATCGGGATGGTATTCGCCACGCCTGGCGTACCTTGTATGTATGTGCTGGTCGAGGCGATAAACTCTACTTTCTCGCCTGGATAATAGCGAATAGCGGAAGATCCAAGAGGATTTGCGGTAAACGTGGCAGAATTGATAGGTGGTGCGGGAGACGACCACGAGCCGCCGCCAGCACGCGAGCGTCCGCCCGTCATATTGCCAAAAACGCGGAGCGGTCCGGTTGGTGGAAGTGAAGCAGTGCTGGTGGTGACATTTTGGTTAAAGATGGTCGTAATTGCCACAGGAAGCGCGACGCTACTTGCATTGACGAGCGGCGAGGTAGCTTGTACTTTGAGTTCGGGCTCGTGGTTGAAGAGAATGGCGGTACGTCTGCCAGTACCGAGAGGAATTCCCAAATCAAGGTCGCCATCGCCATCAAGGTCTGCCATAGCAGGAAATAGGCGAGTTGCTGCAACGATATTTGTGCTTTCTACCAATGGGCTTGAGTTTGTCAACGTGAAGACAGCAGCATTATTTCCCTTAAAATGCAGAACCTTGGCATCAATGGCATTCGACTTAAAGGAAACAATATCTAAGGCGCCATCACCATCAAAATCACCGACCAATGGTGCATTTCCACTGCTACCAGTAGCATATGTTCCCAAAACAGTAAACTGTCCATTGCCGATACCTGAATTACGAAGAACAGTCAAATCTGCGGTATTATCTGAGGCAGCAACGAGGTCAAGATACCCATCGTTATTAAAATCACCCGCAGCAAGTTCTGTGACATTGGCAATCGCATATTGATATGCGGGTGTGGGTGCTGCAAGCAGAGAGTTGAGTCCGCCTACTGCTCCCTGCCCTAACCAAATTTCTACATTCGTATTATTTGCTGTTACTACATCCATGTCTCCATCATTATCAACATCGGCAGCAAGAATACTTTTGGCAGTTACTAAACCAGCATTAAAGACTTGGGTAAAAGCAGTACCATTGCCATTATTCAAATATACTCTCAACACGCCACCTGCATCTGCTATCGTAGCAATATCCAAATCTCCATCGCCATCAAAATCTGCTGGAGCAAGTCGAATAAGACCTACCAAGCCAGGATTAAAAGAAACCAACGTAGTGCCAAAGGCAGCAGAGATATTCCGACGAACTTGGATATTACCTGCATTATCTATGAATGCAATATCAACAGCACCATCGCTATCAAAATCACCCGTTATACAATGCGCAATAAATCCTCCAGCATAAATATTTGTTGCGGGATCGGTAAACTGCGTCGGTGCAGTACCAGTTTGCAAGCGCATATTTAAGCCATTGCTACTGGATTGTATCATATCAATTCTACCATTATTATCAAAATCCCCAAAGACAACACCGCCTGCAAACGCAGCATCGTCCCATCTGCGCGAGTCCACAAACCGCCCCGTTCCGCCGCTCGGTGCGACCGTGAAAGCGTACACCGTCGGCGAAGTAGAAAATACCTGCCCTCCAGGCGTACTTGCTTGCGCATTCGTTACCGTTACCATCACCGTTTCGCCAGCGCGGAAGGGGTTTCCAGTGGGTGGAATATATTCGGCGGTGTTTGCGGCAGCAAGGTAATTCCATGTTCCTTGCGCAGCAGGCGTAGAGCGGTGTCCCGTCATACTTCCGTGAATGCGGATTGCGCCTGGCGTTACTGCTAAGGGCGAAGGTGGCAGCACGTTAGGAAAGGAGGCAGTTGCTGAGGTTACGGCTTGGTCGAAGCGCACACGAAGCGGAAATGCACCGAATACTTGGGTGTGGCTATTGCGCTGGGGAACAAGATCGCGTTGATACGAAGCGGCATTACCGGGCGGAACAAGAGGATTGATGCGGGGCGGACGGGCATTTATCAAGATGGAAATGGAATTTGCACCCCAATTTGTGGTAACAAAATCTATATCGCCGTCGTTATCAAAATCTCCTGCTGCGCTCCAAGAGCGAGGTGCAGCACCAGTGGCAGCATTTGAGAAGGGTACAAACACACCCGTGCCATTACCCGTAAACACAGAAATATTATTGGAGCCTTCGTTTGTCGTGATAAGGTCTGAGAACATATCGCCGTTGTAATTACCAAATACGACGGATGAAGGATTTGTGCCTGTTGCAAGGGATGAACTTGGTGCGGTGGGATAAAAATTTACAGGACCCGTTGCATTATTGATAAAGATAGAAACCTGATTTGCGCTATACTGCGTAACAGCAAAGTCAGGGAAAGCATCTCCGCTCAAATCACCTATTTCTACATCGTAGGGATCGGTCAGCGTGATGGTTTGTGCAATGGAAAAATTTCCCAAACCATCATTGCGAAGAATGGTTATCAGGTTTCCTGCAGGGTGAACGAGAATTGCATCAAGGTCGCTGTCGCGGTCAATGTCACCACACTTAATAGACAAAGCAGCACCTGCGGTTGGCACGGCGGCAAGTGGGGTAAAAACAGCACTGCCATTATTGAGAAATACTCGCACCGAGCCGCCATTATTCGAGGCAAGCACATCCAACGCTCCGTCGCCGTTGAAATCACCGACGCAGAGGCTGTAATTCAGTCCGCCTGTATTGAGCGAAATTGCACTACCAAATGCGCCAGTACCCATTCCTAAAAAAACTCGCACATCGGGACTGCAGCCGATAGCTATGTCCACATTGCCATCGTTATTGAAATCACCCGTCGCAACATTCCCTTGAAGAGCAGGAACGCCTACGGGCGCAAGTGGGGTAAAAACGCCTCCTGCTCCGCCCAAGAACACGGCATAACCCCTTGTGCCGCCTTCGTTAGTAACAACAATATCAAGTCGTCCATCATTATTAAAATCTGCTGTTGCCGCCGCACGAGGACTTGTCCCAACCGTAAAACGTTGCTGTTCCACAAAAAATGCCTGTCCGCCCGTTACATTCGTCCGAAATTGCCGCACGTATCCGCCGAGATTGGTCAGCCCTGCACTTGTAACAGGCACAAAACGGTCATTCTTGACGGCATTGGTCTGAAAGTTAGGAATGCTAACACTCACAAGCTCGTTTGGATGAAACCGATTTGCCGACGATGCTCCTGTAAGATTATTCGGCGTAAATTCTGGCATATTTGTTCCCACACCCATCCACATTCCGCCCGCACCAATGCGGCTGCGCCCGCCCGTCATGTTGCCGAAAATGCGTATTGGTCCGCTTCCACCAGAAAGTGCATCTACAAGCGTTGCCGTTCCAGTGGTCATTGCGCTTGAAAACGTCTGGCTAATAAGGACACTTGAACGATCGACATTCTGAGCATGGATGGTCGGTGCAAGGGCGGTTGTTACTGGTGGCTGTTCATTGCGCAGGACTGCCACGTAGGGAAAGGCTGCACCGATGTTGTAGCCAGCAAGCGCGTCCAAATCGCCGTCTTGGTCAATGTCGCAGAGCGCAAGCACGTGTGCGCTGGGGTTCACCAGACTTGTGCTACCGCTATTGCTTGCGCCTGGGGCAAACGCCCCGCCACCAATATTGCGAAACCACGTCAGGTGCGATGCGCTGCCTGCTGCCTGCGGATTTGTAGCGATAATATCAAGGCTTCCATTTCCATCAATATCACCAAAATCTAGCCCGCCTGTTGTTGCGGCAAATCCATTTGGCAATGAAAAAGACACTGGCGCGATAAATGCCGTTCCAGCATTATTCAGTGCAAGATGCACGGACGTAGCACCAGCATTTTGAACAAGAGCAGCCACATCAGTAAAGCCATCATTATTCAAGTCGCCGACAGCAATATGAGAATATGCACCGATGGGATTGAAGGGCGCAAGACCTTGATTAAACCTGCCTCCGCCGTCGTTGATGTAAATAAATGCCGAATTAGGAGTCCCCAGTGCAAGGTCTAATGCGCCATCGCGGTTAAAATCGCCTGTGGCGATTGCGCTCGGCACTCCGGGCAGTGCTGTGGTCGAATGCAGGGACAAACTAAAAGTGGGAAAGTTATTCCGATATATTTGCAATTCATCGGGAGCAGTGCGAATAAGCGCAACATCTATATCGCCGTCGCCATCGAAATCGCCCGTCGAAATTTTTTGCCCACCCGTTACGCCAATACCTGTGGCGAAAGGAATTGCACTCAAGTTTCCAGGCGTACTGGTGTTGCGGTGGATATAAACCTGTCCTGCGTCAATGTACACCCAATCTGGCAAGCCGTCATTGCTCATATCGGCAGCTTTCAGGTCGAGAATTGCGGTCGAACCTACATTCAGCCCCTCATTCATGGTTGCGGTTTGGGCAATATTACCACGCCCGTAGTTGCGGCGCACTATTACGGCATTTGCACCAACATTGGACGAAGCAGCAATATCAATATACCCGTCGCCATCGTAATCTGCTGGAGCGATTGCTGTTACGTTGCCCAGCATAGCACCATTGTTTATTGTTGCGTAGGTGGACAGCACAAAGTTTACGCCGCCCGCAGGCGCAGTTGTGGCTGTTCGGAAACTGCCGACAAAGGGAATTGCTCGCCCTTGAGGTGCGCCAGTGATGTTATTCAGAAATGGCTTATTTTCTGGATTCGTACTCACGCCATCGCCCAGCGTTGCGCCTGTCGTTATCGTATATTCAATGCGCTCGCCGCGCTGGTAGGGCACCGTCGGCGTGAAACTCGGCATCGTCCCGCCCGCGTACGTTCCCACCACTCTCAGCCCCGTCATTCCGCCAAAAGAACGGAAGTTGGTGGCGGTGGGAAGGTTCACTGCTTGGCTGAAGGTTGGTACGATTGCTTGCGTGGGTGTACCGTTATTTGCATCAAGTGGTGGAGCGACGGCGGTAAGTGTGGGGAGATTCTGATTAAAAATGAGAACACGATTTCCAGATTGCGAAACGATAAGTCTCCCTGCATGAAAAGCGAGTGCGCTTGGTGTCTGTCCAATAGCACGAGAGGTAATGCCAGCATTTGTCTGAAAATCATACTGCCCTAAAACAAAATTGGCAGGTTGATTACCCGTAATTATGCTTGCAGCATTACTAAATACCAGAACGCGGAAGTTATTTCTGTCCGCAACGTATAAATCTTGTGTTGCAGGGTCAATGGTAATCCCAAGCGGTAGATTCATGCGGTTTTGAAGGAGACCAGTTCCACTACCCAAAAAATTAACTTGACCAATCACAACATTCGCATTATTAACCGTAGGGGGTGGCATCAACACCATATGAGCAGCATTAAACCGCACTACTCTATTATTGGTGCGGTCAGCAACGTATAACGCTCCACCTGTACCGATGGCAAGTCCAGCAGGGTTATTGAATGTATTGGGTGTTGTTCCGCTAACGGCAGTAGTGTATGACGTTTGCCCCAAAACTCTTTCTGCCATTGCTCCCACAACAGGCAGCACAGCAAAATCGTATCGAAGGACACGATTATTACCGAAATCGCTGATGTATAATTTACTATTGGCAGCATCAAAGGCAATTCCGTGTGGTGCTGAAAGACCATCTTGGGTTGTCGCAGCAGCATTGGAAGTAAAATTCACTTGACCAATAACATAATCGGCGGTAGGATTGGCTGTAGCAGTATGAGCAGCTGGATACCGTACAACACGATGATTTTGGGAATCGACAATCCACAGGTTGCTATTTTCTACTATGATATTGAGTGGCTCATTCAACGTTTGTGATGTGACTGTACCGCCACGATTCGGTAGGAATCCCATTAAATCCATCTGCCCAAATGCAACCTCTGGTGTTGGTTGATTCGAGGTAATTGGTAGATAAGCATACCGCAGTACTCGATGGTTGCTGCGGTCGGCGACATAGATTTTGTTGTTCGGAACGTCAATTGCAACGCCATCAGCAAAGTTTAGTCCTAACGTTATGTTTGGATTATTGGCACCATTGCTAATGAAATCTGGTTGCCCGATAACCCACGTCGCAGGCTGCCCATTCACCCACGTTTGCGCAGACAGCACCGTAGGCGCAAGGACGCAGACACAGCATAACAGAAGTGTAGAAAAGCGTTTCATTTGAGTATCGTAAAAGTGGAGACGGTAAAATTCGTTAGTTGGTGGAGAAGTTTTGGGCTTAGAGCATAATAATACTGCTTTCGCTCAAGCCCGTTAGTTTGGCAATCTCCGTCGGCGGCATTCCTGATTGTTTCATATTTTTTGCAACGAGAAGAATGCCTTTTTCCATGCCTTTTTCCATGCCTTTTTCCATGCCTTTTTCCATGCCTCTCGCTTCCCCCAGTATGGTTGCTTGCTCAATCGCATAATCCATGGTGTTCTTCAAATCGCGGTAGATTTTGAGCGATTGCTCGTAGGAATCACGCTGCGCATCATTAAACTGCGCTAACTCTGCTGTGTGAAAAGCGTGTTCAAACAGCGAAGATTGCAAGGGCGCGGGAATCTCCTGAAAGTCAGGTAAATGCTTGAGAAAATACAGCCATTTATCAGTATTTGTCCAAAGCTCTGCTTCGGTTTTCGTAAAATTTGGCATCTCAAGATAGACAAATGTTAGCTTGTCGTAGAAGACCCGATTTTGCTGGTTCTTGAGCTGAACGGTATGCAGATATTCCGTACTTCCCTTATCTTCATCAAAAACAAAATCCAATACGCCAACGCAATAGACCGCCGCCAACTCAAAGTTCCAATTCCCACGCTCGCCCTGCTCTCGAATGGGAAAGGTGGAATAATACACACTGCGTTCTTTGAAATAATTCTGCTTTGCTTTTTGCAATTCCACGATGAAGCGTTCGCCCGTATCGCTCGTACAGGTAATATCCATGATAGCGCGGCGTTCTGTAGCACTGCTGCTCATGTACTCATTACGCGTATATTGCAAATCTCTTATACGATGCTTCTCGGGTAAGAGGGCATTCAAAAAGTCTATAAGCAAGGATTTCTGCGACTCTTCACCAAAGAGCTTTTTGAAACCGAAATCGGTAAAGGGATTGAGATAACGATCTTTCATAACAAAGTGTTCCTGATTAGGAGTGCATAGCTTTTCTACAAAGCTCTCTCGCCAAAAAAGTGGTCAAGGAAGTGGTTAAGAAAATACGCAGCAAGGTGCAACGCATTTGAACGCATTTGAGACACAAATACAGACAATCACAGTAAGTTACGAAAATCCTTGCACAAAAGCCAGTTACCAAAAGTCATAATTTTTTGCACTCATCATGCAAACCTCTGTACCATACAAAACTTATGAAGGGATGAAAATAAAAACCATAGTGTAGCGACCTTAAGTGTAGAACATTTTATCACTTAACCCCACTAGAACTATGGTACATCCTTACGAACATCTTGTGGCGTGGCTTCGTGTGCCACTTTCTCATTGGCAACTGGAGCGGATTGTCTGCTGTTCTCAGTGCGTTCTGGCACTGATAGCCTGCCAGACAGTAAACCTCGAAAGCCTCGCAAGAGCATTTATTGGCTCTGCTGAGCCAGAGAGCGTTTCCCAACGTCTGCGTCGCTGTATGAACCAATGCAGTTACGCCACAGTGGACATCGCATTGCTCTTGATTGGCTTGCTTCCAGGAGAGCCGTGGATATTCACGCTTGACCGCACCGAATAGAAATTTGGCAAAATACCGCTCAATATCTTGGTTCTCGGCGTTATCGTCGGTGATATTTCTGTTCCTTTGCTCTGGCATATTTTGCCCAAAGCCGGATGCAGCGATACCGAAGAACGCGCAGCAATTTTTGATTGCTTCTTTGCGTTAGCTCCGCTGGAGCGGATTGCCTATCTCCTTGCTGACCGAGAGTGTATCGGGCAAGAATGGTTTACGTTTTTACAGCGAACATGGCTTTGCTCGCACTGGCTTTTTTCTGGGCGTATCGTACTGGGCAATGGAAACACGAAAACAAGCCCTTGACCGTGAAAAAACATGGCAGAAAAAGAAAAAGCATCTTTCGCTACGGTTTAGACGAACTCCAACATACTATCAAGAACTTTACCGTGGAAAAGAACGATTTTATCAAGTCTTTAGAGCTTTTGTATGGTACTTAGGGTATGGATATACAAACGGCAGCTTTGCGGGTGAATACCCAAGCTCTTGGCAAGAGCTGGGTATTCTTGCCCTGAGGCAAAATCTTCAATGCACCGAAGTTTGATGCGCGTCGCCTCGTCTTGGTGGCGATGAACAAAGCGGGCATACTCGGTCGCATCAAAACCCCGAGTGTGAAAGTGGGTGCGAATTTTATTCATGCGCCAAATTACAATTTTTTGACGGTTCTATCGCCCGAAAGGGAATAATCTGTATAATAGACTTTATCCAAGTTACTTCTTCAGTAGTACAGACAAGAATGTCTGTGAGTCTTTATCAGAGTTTGAAGAATCACAGACAAGAATGTCTGTGCCACGAAAGGCAGATTTTATGAGCCTTCAGCGTAATCTTGCTCGCTATACTGACTAACTTGGATAAAGTTTAATGTCTATTCATACTACTTCAGAGCATGATGCGCTTCCAACGAATAAGTAGTATATTGCTCTTTGAAAGGACAGTACTATTTATGCTGCTTATGCGTCTTTTTGAATGTTTATCCGTATAATCTTTATTTTCTCCTTTTTGCGTGTTTTATGAAAATTTTACCACCCACTCTTCACTTGCAGACCCCACGAATACTTGCTGCATTCTGTTCTGGCGTTATCAAAGCCTTTCGTATTTATACCTTTTCTGTAAATCCTCATATGACTATCATTTCCCACATTACTATTCTTCGCCGTAACAGTGCTTCTACTCATCTCTTTCGGCTGATTGTATCGGTATTATTTCTTGTTTCTTCAGCCAGTTTGTATGCTCAACCACCCACCGTTACAGGCTTCGCCACAACAAGTGCCTACGCGCTGCAAGCCGTAACGGTGAACGGCACAAACTTCACGGGCGCGACGCAAGTACAGTTCGGTGGCGTTACCTCGCCGTGGTTCGAGGTTGTCTCGGCAACGCAAATACGCGCTGTTGTGCCAATTGGCGGCGCAAGTGGGAACGTCAGTGTTACCACTGGCGCGGGAACGGGTTCGCTTGCGGGCTTTACCTTCACCGCAACACCGCCAGTGTCCACGCTTGCGGGCGATGGTACTCTGGGTTTTCGTGATGCTGCGGGCGCAGGGGCGCAGTTTAATGCCCCGGTTGGTGTTGCGTTCTACGCGGGCAATATGTTTGTTGCCGATGGCGATAATAATCGTGTTCGTAGAATTACGCCGACGGGCGTGGTTACGACCTTTGCCGGTAGTGGCGCTTTTGTATCAGTAGATGGCACAGGTGCAGGCGCATCGTTTGCAGCACCGCACGGTATTGCCGCAGACGCTTCGGGCAATCTCTTTGTAGCAGATTATGTCACCCATCGCATACGTGTTATCAGCCCCGGCGGTGCCGTTACAACTCTGGCAGGAGGTACAGCAGGTTGGAATGATGCTACGGGCGCGGCGGCGCAGTTTAACGGTCCTGTCGGAGTGGCTTTTGCTGGCGGCATTGTTTATGTGAGTGATTTAATTGGGCATCGTATTCGCAAAATTACCTACCCGGGCGGCGTAGTAACAACGCTGGCAGGAAGTGGCGGTATGGGTTCAGCTGATGGAACAGGCTTGGCGGCACAGTTCAATAATCCTCGCGGAATCGCGGTGGATGCAGCAGGCAACGTGTACGTGGCAGATCAAAGCAACAACCGCATTCGCAAAATTACGCCCGCAGGTGTCGTTACAACCTTGGCAGGAAGCGGCGCGGCGGGCTTTGCTGATGGAACAGGCTTGGCGGCACAATTTAACATCCCGACGGGCATCGCGGTGGATGCTTCTGGTAATCTTTACGTCAGCGATGCTGGCAATACGCGTATTCGCTTCGTTACGCCCGCAGGTGTTGTTACCACTCTCGCCGGAAGCGGTACAGCGGGATTTGTGGATGGTACTCTGGCAGGAGGGAGGTTTAATGGGGCGATGGAAAGTCTTGCTTTTGATGCCTCGAATAACCTTTTTGTCGTGGATAGGGGCAATAATGCTATACGCCGCGTTGTTATGCCACCGCCGACGGTTACCAGCTTTACCCCAACAAGTGCCTACGCACTGCAAGCCGTGACAATAAATGGCACAAACTTTTCAGGCGCAACACAAGTACAGTTCGGTGGCGTTACTTCGTCGTGGTTCGAGGTCGTCTCGGCAACGCAGATACGCGCCGTTGTGCCGATTGGAGGCGCAAGCGGTAGCGTAACAGTTACCACAGGCGCAGGACCGGGTTCGCTTGCGGGCTTCACCATGACCGCCGCACCTGCGGTTTCCACAGTTGCGGGTGATGGGACCTTGAGTTTTCGTGATGCTGTGGGTGCAGGAGCGCAGTTCAATTCTCCCTGCCATATCGTACGTGACGGCGCAGGAAACGTGTACATTGCCGACCGCTTCAACAACCGTATTCGCAGAATGACTCCGTCAGGAGTGGTTACAACCCTTGCAGGAAGCGGCACGGCAGGCGGTATGAATGGAACAGGCACGGCGGCGGAGTTTAACCGCCCGTACGGCATTGCTATCAATGCTGCCGGAACAATACTCTACGTTGCGGAGGCTGTCGGGCATCGTATTCGGCAAATTGTTATTGCTACGGGCGTTGTAACGACGATTGCAGGAAGCGGCACTGCGGGCTATGCCGATGGAACAGGCGTTGCAGCGCAATTTAATGAACCGATTGGTTTGTGTACGGAAGGCGCAGGAAACCTCATTGTTGCCGAGCAGTGGAATCATCGTATTCGCCGCGTGGTGATTGCTTCGGGCGTTGTTACAACCGTTGCTGGAAACGGTACGGCGGGATTTGCTGATGGATTGGCAGCGACGGCACAATTTAATCAGCCGCGCTCACCTGTTATTGATGCCGCAGGGAATATTTTCATTGCTGATTATGAAGGTCATCGTATTCGCAAAATTACTCCAAGTGGCATTGTTACGACGGTTACGGGCAATGGCACGGCGGGAAATGTGGACGGCGGACCTGCCACAGCACAGTTGAATAATCCGAATCATTTGATACTGGATGCTGTTGGGAATCTCTACTTTGCTTCGGGGAATGCCTTGACGGTGCGCATTGCGTCTCCTGCTGGAGTGGTAACAACCATCACTGGAACGGGTACATCAGGATTTCTTGATGGAGCGGTGAACGTCGCAGAATTGAGGTTTGTTGCCGGAATACTCCAAGAAGCATCCGGTTCGTTTTTGGTAACGGACGAAGGAAATGCTTGCATCCGCCGCATTGTTCTTCCACCGCCGACGGTTACGAGCTTTGCAGCCACCACAGGCTATCCGGGCTTGGGCGTAATTATCAACGGTACAAACCTTGCAACTGTTACACAAGTGCGCTTCGGCGGCGTGGTTTCGCCGTCCTTTACGGTCATTTCCAACACGCAAATCGTCGCAGTCGTGCCTGCGGGCGGCGCGTCGGGAAATGTGCAAGTAACCAATCCGGGCGGAAGCGGTTCGCTGGGCGGATTTACTTTTACGGCGACCATTCCGCCAGTGTCGCAATTTGCTGGAAATGGCGCAGGTATTGGCTTTGCCGATGGTCAGCAAGGTGCAGCGCGGTTTAATCAGCCGTGCGGCATTGCATTCAACAGCACAGGAGATATGTTTGTCAGTGATATTTTCAATTTTTGCATTCGCCGCATCACACCTGCTGGCGTGGTAACAACCTTTGCAGGAAGCGGCGTTGCGGGTTTTGCCGATGGCACTGGCACAGCGGCGCAGTTTAGTTCACCTCACGGCGTGGTTGTGGATGGTTCAAACAATGTTCTTGTAGCGGATTATCTCAATCACCGTATTCGCTCCATTACTCCGTTAGGCGTGGTTACGACGTTTGCGGGCAGCGGTACTGCCGGAACAGCCGATGGAACGGGCGTAGCTGCTCAGTTGAACTCTCCGATAGCAATGGTTTTTTCAGGCGGTTTCCTTTATGTGAGCGACCACTTCAATCATGCCATTCGCCGCATTACCTATCCAGGTGGTGTGGTTACGACCTTAGCGGGAAATGGAACGATTGGAAACGTTGATGGTACGGGCGCAGCAGCCCGTTTTAATCGTCCTGCGGGCATTGTTGCGAATGCGACGGGAGATTTGTTTGTTACAGACCAATTCAACCATACCATCCGCCGAATTACCCCTGCGGGCGTGGTAACGACATTTGTAGGAAGCGGTGTGGCGGGCTTTGCTGATGGAACAGGCGTGGCGGCACAGTTTAATTTCCCACGTGGAATCACGATTGATGCGGCTGGAAATCTCTATGTGAGCGAGCAGACTGGTAATCGTATTCGCCTCATTACGCCTGCGGGCGTGGTTACGACGCTCGTCGGCACAGGCACGGCGGGACTTGTAGATGGCACTCAGCTTTCCGCGCAAATAAGTGGACCCGAAATGCTTCAGTTTAATTCAGCAGGCGTGTTGTTCCTTGCCGACAGGGGCAACAATGCTATTCGCCGCATTCTCCCTGCATCGCCCGTCGTTACGAGCTTTAACGCCACAACGGGTTATCCAGGCTTGGGAATTATTATCAATGGTGCGAATTTTTCTGCCGCTACTCAGGTGCAGTTTGGCGGAGTAAATTCGCCGTCGTTTACGATTATTTCTCCGTCGCAAATCGTTGCTGCCGTACCTATGGGCGGTGCATCGGGCAGTGTAAGCGTTACTGCGCCGAGCGGGACGGGTTCGCTGCCGGGATTTACCTTTACTGCGGTTATTCCGCCCGTTTCGACGTTTGCGGGAAACGGTGCTGGAGCAGGCTTTGCCGATGCAGAGCAAGGTGCGGCGCGGTTTAATTCTCCATGCCACATCGTGCGCGATGGAGCGGGGAATGTGTACATTGCTGACCGAGTGAATCATCGTATTCGCAGGATGACACTGGGCGGAGTTGTTACAACACTTGCCGGAAGTGGTGTTTCTGGTGGTTTGGATGGCACAGGCACGGCGGCGCAGTTCAACGGTCCCTACGGTATTGCTATCAACGCTGCGGGAACTGTCCTCTATGTTGTGGAATTGCATCGTATTCGTCAGATTGTCATAGCGACGGGAGTTGTAACAACCCTCGCAGGAAGCGGTACGGCGGGTTTTGCCGATGGCACGGGAGCTGCGGCTCAATTTAGCAATCCTGTCGGGGTGTGTCTTGACGGCGCAGGAAATCTTTTTGTCAGCGATGTCAATAATCATCGTATTCGTCAGATTGTGATTGCTACGGGAGTCGTTTCAACCATTGCAGGAAGCGGGGCTGTCGGATTTGCTGATGGATTGAATGCTACTGCTCAATTTAACCGCCCCGTTGGTCTTGCTCGTGATGCCGCAGGCAATATCTATGTTGGAGATTATGACAATCACCGTATTCGTAAAATCACTCCGGGCGGCGTTGTTACGACGCTGTGCGGCAACGGCACGGCGGGAAATGTGGATGGCGGACCCGCAACCGCACAGTTGAATAATCCTAATCAGTTGTGGATGGATGCCGTTGGAAACCTCTACGTTGCTTCAGGAAACGGCTATACGGTGCGCATTGTTTCACCGACGGGCGTTGCATCAACAATCACTGGAACGGGAGCGAACGGTTTCCTTGATGGTGCGGTGAATGCAGCACAATTTGCGTTTCTTGCGGGAATACTTCAAGAAGCATCTGGTTCGCTCTTGGTAACGGACGAAGGAAATAATCGCATTCGCCGCATCGTTCTTCCCGCGCCGACGGTTACGAGTTTCAACGCCACAACGGGTTATCCGGGCTTGGGCGTGATTATCAACGGCACAAACCTTGCCACGGTTACGCAAGTTACGTTTGGTGGCGTGGTTTCGCCGTCGTTTACGGTCATTTCCAACACGCAAATCGTCGCAGCCGTGCCTACGGGCGGTGCATCGGGGAATGTGCAAGTAACCAACCCGGGCGGAAGCGGCTCGCTGGGCGGATTTACCTTTACGGCAGTCATTCCGCCGATTTCTACCTTTGTGGGAAATGCCGCACCTGCGGGCTTTGCCGACGGTACGCAAGGCGCAGCTAGGTTTAACGCACCTATTGGCATTGCGTTCGATGGCAGTGGCAATATGTTCGTTGGCGACCAGACCAATCACCGCATTCGCAAAATCACCTCGACTGGCGTGGTTACGACGCTGGCGGGTAGTGGTATCAGCGGTTGGGCGGATGGCACGGGTGCGGCGGCACAGTTTTCCAATCCAAGTGGTGTTGCGACGGATGCCGTCGGGAATGTGTATGTTGCTGATTATCTCAACCACCGCATTCGTGTTGTTACTCCTCTAGGTGCCGTTACGACGCTGGCGGGAAGCGGCGTTCCGGGTTCTGCGGACGGAACGGGCTTGGCGGCACAGTTCAATGGTCCAGTTGGTATAGCTCGCAGTGGTGGCAATTTGTATGTAAGCGATAATCTTGGTCATCGGATTCGCCAAATTACTATCGCGGGCGGCGTGGTTACGACGCTTGCCGGAAGCGGTACGGCGGGTTTTGCGGACGCAACGGGCACGCTGGCGCAGTTTTCCTCACCCCAAGGTCTTGCTACTGATGCTTTGGGTAATGTCTATGTTGCTGACCACATCAATCAACGCATTCGCAAAATCACTTCCGGGGGTGTGGTAACGACGCTGGCGGGAAGCGGTGCTGGTGGCTTTGCTGATGGCACGGGCGCGGCGGCGCAATTTCAAGCACCGCTCGGCGTGAGCGTAGATGCGGCGGGCAATGTGTATGTTTCCGATGCCTTTAATGCGCGTGTGCGCCTGATTTCGCCGTTAGGCGCGGTAACAACGCTTGCTGCTTCTGGTACGATTGGCTTTGTTGATGGTACGCTTGCTGCGGGGCAGTTTGGTAATGGTCTTATGGGCATTGCACTGAATGCAACAAATAGTCTTTTTATTGCCGATAGAACCAACAACGCCATTCGCAGCGTCGCGCCAAGTATCGCAGTTACGGCGTTCACGCCAACCAGTGCCGGACCGAGTGATCTCGTAACGATTACAGGTATCAATTTCACAGGAGCAACCCAAGTGCAGTTCGGCGGCATAAATGCTGCTTCTTTCACTGTCGTCAATAACAATACCATCACCGCAACTCCTGCGGCGGGAGGTGCGACGGGTAGCGTGAGTGTTACTGCGCCCTTGGGAACGGCTTCGCTTGCGGGCTTTACGTTTTTACCGAATACGTTTTACTTCCAATCTGGCGACGTTGGTGTGCGCACAAATTGGAACTCGCTTGCGGGCGGCGGCGGTGTCGTTCCTACGCCAGCGCAGTGGATGAACAAATCGGGCGACACCTACATTTTGCAAGTATCAGGCGGATTGATTTCGCCACTCACCGTTGGAAACGGCGTAACCTTCACGCATTCGGGCAGTTCGTCGCTGAGTATGAACGCCGCCATGACCATTGCTGCGGGCGGAATCTGCACCATTCCTGCGGGTTCCTCATTTTCCATCAATGGACCAAACACCTTCACCAACAACGGAACCGTGAACGTCAGTGGTGTTCTGGGCTTGGTCAATACGCCGAGCTATGTCGGAACTGCACCCGTCTATGCGGCTGGTTCGACGCTGGGCTATAACGGCATAGGCAATCAAACCGTCGGCGTGGAATGGCTTCCCACCATGCCTGCGGGCGCGGCGGTTGTCCTTGCCAAAGCACCTGGAAACACGCTCACACTGCCCGCAAACCGTACCGTGAATGGCTCGTTTGGTATTGCATCAAGTACGCTCGTACTTGGTGCGAATACGCTCACCTTGAACGGACAAATCCAATTTGGGGCGGGAACGGCACTGCAAGGCGGCGCAACATCGGGCTTGACTATCGGCGGCACGGGAACAATCACTGGCGCACTCTCGATGACCGCTCCGCAAACTCTTGGTGCAGGGCTGACGCTGAATCGCCCTGCAACGCTCACACTTGCTTCGGCTCTCACCGCTACGCCGCTCACACTCGGAAGCAGCGGCGGCGTGAACACAGGCGCACTCGCACACACTTTCTTGGTAACAAGTATTGGTGCGGTTTCTACGCTGAATGTTACGGCGGGCGGCTCGGTTACCCAAGCGGCAAATTATACTGTCAATGGCACAATAGCAGTTGATGGCGTGTTCGATGCTGGAACAAGCGTCGCAAGCGGCACAGGCGGAATTACGGTTAATGCGGCGGGAATGTTCTCCACCGCGCATCCTGCGGGCTTGGTGGGCGCACTTACGAACACAGGTGCGAACACGTACAACGGCACGGTGCGCATTCAAGGCGCGACAGTGGGCAATACGGCGGGCTTGAACCTTGTGAATCTCACCATAGACCGCGCCACTGCTGTTACGCTACCGCAAAATATCACGATTAACGGCATTTTGAATATTGCCAACACAGGCAATTTCGACCTCGCAGGGCGGCAACTCTGGCTCAACACTGCCGCCAGCACCAGCACGAGCGCGACAGGCACAATAGACGCAAGCGGCGCGGGTTCGAGTGTGTTGCTCAATGCCGCAACGCTGGACGGGTCGCACTTCACTGGCGGCGCAATCAGGCGGCTCGACGTGGGTAGCGTTCCGACGCTTTCCAACAGCCTCGCCATTACGGGGCAGTTGAATATGGGGAACAACCTCACGCTCGGCGCACCGCACGGACGCTTGTGGCTGCGCTCTGCCGCCACGATAACCGCCGCTGGAACGACCTTTCAAGGCACAAATACCACAAGCGAAGTGATGATTGACGGCGGCTTCAACGGCGGCACGATGCCGAGCGCGTTTGCAAATCCCTACAATGGCGCAATCACGTTCTTAGGCGCGGAAAACCTGACGGGAAATCTCACCATGAGCGCGGCGGCAGGCGCACTCTCGCTTGGTGGAAACGTGAACCTACAAGCCGCATCCACACTGACCTTGAACCAAACCGCCGCAAATTCGCTCATTGGCACAGCAACGTTGCAAGGCGCGGGTGCAAGTTCGGTGCTTGTGTTTGGCAATGGCTTTAATGCTAGTGTTTTGCCCGCAAACCGTTTTGCAAATCCACTGAATGCCAATCTCACCACGCCCGGCGGCGCGTCCACGCTCACCGGCGGCAATCTCGCTTTGGGAAGCGCACAAACACTCACGTTGGGCGGACGCTTGACCACAAGTGCGGCAAATCTGCTCACGGTAACAAACACGGCAACGACTTCGATTGCGGGTGCGAGCGCGACGAATTTTATTGACGGACCGATTGAACGCCAGCTTTTAGGCGGCATTGCGGCAAATGGCACGACGTACCTCATGCCCATCGGCGAAGGCGCGAATTACCGCCATATGACGCTGCGCGACATCCGCACGGGCGCATCACCACTTGTGCGAGCGACGGTCGTTGCGGGCGGAGCGACTACGCCCGACAATCTCACTATTCTCACACTTCTTTCAGGCAGAAACTGGCATTTGGAGCAGGTTTCGGGCGTGTTTACTTCTTCCACGCTGGACTTGACCGAAGGCGGACTTACGCCAACAGATTTGATTGGTATTTCCACCACGCAAGCAGGACCGTACGCCAGCATTGGCGGCACTCCGGGCGGCAGTTTTGTGCGCTCGAATGCGCAAGCAGGTCTCGCGGATAGATTTTACGCCATTGCCGGAACGCCGCCGGGCGCGTTTTTCTACAACGAAACGCTCTTGGGCGATGCCGCCTTGCCAACCTCGTGGAACTCCGTTCCCAACGGAAGCGGTGTACCCGCGACCTTGGGTCTGATGACGAGCGGTACGACCTCCTTCACCGTACGAAGCGGCATCACAGCGACGGCGTTGGGCGGTTTTGCGTTTGGTCCAAACGTTACGCTCACCCTGCAACCCGCATCAAACCTCACGGTGAATACGGGAACGCTGACCGTGAACGGTACGGCAACTGTCTCTGGTACGCTCGGCATCGGCGATGGCGCGACGCTGCTCAATAACGGCACAACCACAATTACGGCGACAGGCGCACTGCGGCTTATCGGCAACGGGGCTGTAAGCGGCACGGTGCCTGTCTTTGCGGCAACAAGCTCTGCACTCGAATACACAGGCACAACACCAAAAACGGCGGGCAGCGAATGGCAAAACCCGCTTCCGTACACGGTTCGCGTGGCAAACGCAGGTGGGGTGCGGCTTCCAAGCACACGGACTCTTGCAAATACCGCGAATGTGAACATTCAAGCAAATGGCGTTTTGATGATTGGCGACGGGGTGAATGTGGTGAACGATGGAAATATGTTGGTCGGCGGACTAGGAACGATGCGCCTTGACGGAAACGGTCAGCTTTCGGGCGCGAGCGGCATCACGTACCTTTCCACGTCCACGCTGGAATTTAGCAACGCCAGCGCAACACCGAATGTGACGGCGGGCAACAAAGCATTTCCTGCCTCAATGAACGCAAACGTGGTGGTGAACAACGCCGTAACGCTCACCGAAAGCAAGCAAATAAGCGGCTCCTGGACGGGCTTGGGCGGCAGCGTGAATCTGAATGGCAATACGCTCACGCTGAACAACACAACGTCCTTCGGCGGAACAAGTTTTGTCAGCAATGCAGCAAGCGGTTTGGTGATTCAGGGAGGCGGCACGGTTACTGGGCTGACGAGCATCACGGGCGGAGCAATCGGAACGCTGACGATGGCTCGCGCTGGAGAGACGCTCACGAATGCCGCACCAGTGCAGGTTTCCAATACATTGACCTTGCAAAATGGCTTTATTTCCACAACATTGGGAATGATAACGCTCACAAACCCAGCATTGGCGGGGCTTGTGGGCGGTACGGCAACGTCGCACATTATTGGCGGTTTGGAGCGAGCTTTGCCAGCGAATTTGGCTGCAAGCCCGCTTCAATACCTGTTTCCTGTTGCAAAAAATGGTGCGTATTTGCCCATCGTTTTGACGAATCTCACAACGGGCATGACCGCGCCCATTCTTCGTGCAGAGCCGTTCACAACAAGCGTTGCGGGTGGAACGCTTGCGGGAGCAGGAAGTCTCAGCCTGAGCGAACATTGGCAAACAACGCTCGTAAGCGGCTCGTACACAAGCGGCGCAGCAATTCTGACACGCTCGACGCTCAATGCTGGCAACAGCACTGCTTTTGCCTCTGGCATGGGAACAGTGTTCAATCCATCGGGCGGAACGCTGGCAGGAATGAACCCGACGGCAACGCTCACAAGCAGCGTGATTACTGGCGCGGGGCGGTTTTCAATTACTTTCCCGTCGTCGGTCTTGATTGGTGATTTCACTCCGAAGCAAGGGCTTGCTGGCGCGGTCGTAAGCATAACAGGAAGCGGCTTCACAGGCGCGACGGCAGTGCGTTTTGGTGGCACAAATGCGGCAAGTTTTGTGGTCAATTCTGCCACAAACATTACGGCGACAGTTGGTGCAGGCGCGACGGGCGTGGTGGAAGTTGTAACGCCAACAGGGACGGGCATTTCTGATTCGACTTATACTTTTGTCGGAATACCTACGATTGCAGGTTTTACGCCCTCTGGCGGCACAGGCAGAACCACCATCACCCTGAACGGCTCAAACTTTTTCGGCGTTACCAATGTGCGCATCGGCGGACAGCCCGTGCTGAGTTACACAGTCATTTCTCCCACACAAATCAGCATTCTTGCGGCAACGGGCGCAAGCGGCTCGGTGCAAGTAACGGCTACGGGCGGCATTGCTACGTCATCGGCAGCGTTTCAGGCATTGCCTTCTATCACATCCTTCACACCAGCAAACGGCGGTACTGGGACGATAGTGAGCATTTTTGGGACGAATTTTACGGGCGCGTCGGCAGTACGTTTTGGCGGAGAAAACGCGCTCACCTTCAGCATTATTTCGCCCACAAGAATAGACGCAATCACCACATCTTTTGCGCTTTCTGGTTCGATAACTGTTGTTACAACCACTGGCACTGCGGTTTCTTCGCAAGCATTTATTGTTGGTGCAGCACCTGTAACGACGGCAAGTGTGATTACACCAAATGTGGCTGTCGCAACGACGAATATTCGCGTAACAGGAAGCGGTTTTGTGAAATTGGGCAATCGCCTGAATCTGTATAATGGTTCAATGCTTGTTGCGAATGACATTTTGTTTGAAGTCTCAGACGCGACGCACCTTACCTTTACCGTGCCTCAGCTTACCTTGACGGGCGATAATATCCCGCTCAGTGTGAAGCTCGAAGGCGTAACAACAAACACGCTCGGCACGCTTATTTTTCTTCAAACACCCGTCATTACTGGCTTTTTTGATAGTACAAATACGAAGGCAATCACTCAAGGAATGCGCGGCGATAGCATCACGATTCGCGGTCAGTATTTTACGAATGTTACGGATGTGAGCTTTGGTGGTACTTCTGCGACGTTTGGCGTACCGAATGTGCCGACCGAACTCCGCGTTCGTGTGCCACAGACCGCGCAATATGGTTTTGATATTGTTGCGGTGAATGCTCGTGGTGTGCGGGTTTCGGCACCAGAGCGGTGGTTTACGATTCCGCCGCGTCCTGTCATCACGGCGCAATCGCTGGATAGCGGCGAAGTTGGCGAAACGGTGCGCCTCGTGGGCAAGAACTTTTTCCCCGATAGCAAAGTCTTTTTCAATGGCGTATCAGCCGCATCAGTACAGGTGATTTCGACGACAAACGTGGTGGCGATTGTTCCCGCCGGCGCAAGAGATGGGTTTATTACCCTGAATAATGTGTACGATGTTACTACTGGAACACAAATTTTCCGCATCATTCAGCCCGCAACCCGCATTACGGCGTTCTCGCCACAGCGCGGTGGCGTGGGAACGGCTGTGCGCCTCACGGGTATTCTCTTCGATACAACGGGCAGTACAGTCGTCTCCTTCAACGGTTTGCCCGCACAAACACGAGTTTCTTCAACCACCGATGCCATTGCGATTGTGCCTGCGGGCGTGAATGTTGGCGCGGCAAGCGTCAGTATCACCGGTAGAGGCGGCACATTTACTTCAACGCAAGCATTTATCGTGCTTCCCGTGCCTGTCATTACCACCATTGACCCCATTTCCGCAGGTGCGGACGAAATGATAACGCTCACAGGGCGCAATTTTACGGATGTTACAACGGTAACTATCAATGGTCGCGTTTTGCAAAATATGGTCGTGGTTTCGGATGGAAATATTACCGCGAGTTTGGCGAATGTTCCCGTCGGACTCGGCACGGTAACAGCCTTCAGCCCAGGTGGGCAGGGAAGTTACAATGTGCAGTTTGAGCTTTTGCCGCCAAGCGTTGCCAATGCGCCGCGCATTGAATCGTTCTCGCCCGCTTTTGGTCCAGCGGGAACGCGCATTGTTGTTCGCGGGCGCAACTTCTTCACGATAGCATCGGCGCGGGTTGGTGGCGTATTTGGGACAGTCCAGCAGATTTCTACAACGGAAGTTATCGTGATTGTCGGGCGCGGCGCGACGGGCGCAATTACGCTCACAAATGAATTTGGTTCGCGCGGAAGCCGCACACCGTTCCGTTTCCAAACGCCGTTGGAATTGGATTCGATTGCGCTTGTGGCATTTTACAATGCCCACCGAGCCAGTAATACTGCGCTTCCGGGCGCGAATTGGCTCACGCTGAACCCAGTGCAAACTTGGCAGGGAATCACTGTCGGACGTGCTGGCGAGGACGACCGTATTTTGGGCATAACACTCACCAACGCAAGTATTCGTGCGGCTTCTGGGCTTGTAACCCAAGAATTGGTGAAAATTTCCGAACTACGCAGCTTGAACCTCAGCAATAACGCGCTCTCTGGCGATTTCCCTGTGCAGCTTTTCCAACGGAGCAAGCTCACGGAACTCCGCCTTGCAAACAATAATTTCACAGGTGCACTTCCCGCCGAACTTACGCAACTCACTGCGCTGGAAGTCCTCGACCTTCGGCAGAATCAGCTTTCGGGGAATATTTCCACAAGACTCGTTTCTCTGCCGCGTTTGCGTGTGCTACTTTTGTCGAGCAATCGTTTGACGGGAAGCCTTCCAACGCCGATAAATACTGCGCTTGCAGGTAAAACTGCCGCGCAAGCACACTCTGTATCGGTCTTGGAAACGCTGGACGCAAGCAATAATCAGCTTTCTGGCGCGATTCCCAGCGCGATAAACACCTATTTCCAGCTTCGCTTTTTGGGTGTGGCGAATAACAATTTGACGGGCGAAATCCCGCGCAGCATTGGTGAATGCTTGATTTTGGAGAATCTTGCTCTGAATAATAATCGTTTGAGCGGCGCAGTGCCAAGCGAGATTCTGCGTTGTACGCGCTTGGAGCGCGTGAATCTTGCCAACAACGCATTGACGCTTGTTCCAAATCTTACACCGCTCAATCGCCGCTTGAAAGCGGTGTTTGTGGAAAATAATCGGTTAGATTTTGGTTCGCTTGAGCCAAATATCGCGCTGGACACGCTTCGCTACGTGCCGCAAGACACGCTGGAGGTTGCAGAGCGCAGTGTTATTGGCGTTGTGGGTGCGCCACTTCACATATCGCTCAGGGTAGGCGGTGCGAGCAATCGTTTTGCGTGGGAACGTGATGGAATGAGCATTGACGAGCTTCCGACGGTATTCGCGCTGTCGGACACGGGGCGGTATGTGTGCCGCATCACGAATACTCGTGTGCCGAATTTGACCTTGCTTACGCGCCCAATTACGGTGCTTGGTCGCATTCCGCTTCCGCCAAACACCGCACCACAACTGGTTTCTCCGCCGAATAACGCCAACGGAACACCAACGGATGTACGAACCGAATGGACGGGCGTTGCCGATGCAGCCGCATATGATATTGAAATTGCCACAACGCAAGATTTTACGAGCGGCGTAACACGTTTGCGCACGACAAATCTCCACACGACTGCCGAAGGTTTACGAAATTTACAACGCTATTTCTGGCGTGTCCGTGCGGTCAATCCCGGTGGTGCAGGTCCGTGGTCGGCGACGAGTATGTTTGTAACGGTGCGTCCGGGAGCAGTCTTGGCGGCGATTGCGGAAGTCTTTCCCAAAACGCCGATTGCCGATGTGAGCTTCCGCCGCATCGTGCTGACCAATCTCCTTTCGCAGGCAATTCGCCTTGATAGTCTGCGTTTTAGCGAGTCGGGAAATGGCACAGAAAATAGCTTTGAAACCCGCTCTAGTTTTAACGCGCTGACTTTTGAAGGCAAGCAAGAACGCGCGGTGAATCTTGCGTTTTCACCAAAATCTGTTGGAAATAAGCAAGGAACAATCACGGCGTACTGCACCGTTCTGAACACGCAAACGCAAGAAGTGGAGCGCTTTGAGCAGGTTTTGACGGGACGCGCCACCGCGCTGAAGGCGATTCCTGTGGAGTTTGATACGGTGCTGGCTGGAAAACCAACGATTTCGTCTGCATTGCTTGTCAATCGTGGTCGCACTCCGATTCAGGTGAATGCGGTACAATTCCTGAACAGCACTAATGGTCTTGTTTCGGGCGTGTTTTCGTTTCAAGGCGCGGATGGTCGTTCATTGTTTGCTGCTCCCATTCCGAAAGGGCGCGAGATAACGCTTTTGGGCGGCGACACGCTGAACATGACGTTGCGCTGCGAGCCCAAACTGCTGGGAAATCAAACGGCATTGCTGAATTGGGAAGCCACTGGTGAAGGGGCAGATACGATAGACGTTCCCGTTACAGCCTTTGTGCGCCCTCCAGAGCCATCGGATGTGGAAGTGCGCTTCGCTCTTCGCCCCGTGAACGAGCGCGGAGAAAAGCAGGATAGCATCGCACCGGGCGGCAGAACATGGCTCGAAATCTATATTGCTGAAGGAAATTTGGATAGTTTGCTGCGTGTTGCCCAGCCAGAAATGCGAGCAACTGTGAGCTTTGATAGGAATGTCTTGAGTGTTGCGCCGAATGAGCGCGGTGTGCGCGTTTTGCGGAGCAATAGCGTTGGCGAGCGTTTGGTGCGTGTGCAAGTGCCGCCGACGCGCTGGGACGGGCGCAATCCCGTTGTTGCTCGTTTCGAGTGCCGTGCTGTTGCGGGCGATACCGTGAAAACGGCAGTAAGTCTTGAAAATGTGCAGTGGGGCGGTGTTGGAGCAAGCAAGGCTTCGTGGGAGCGCAGAGTTTTTCTCCTCGCGCCCGAAAATAGTACGTTTACAGCTTTGGCGTGCGAGGCAGGTGGGACGCGGCTTGTAACGAGTGCGAAAGCGACGCAGCTTGCGGTTGTTGCGCCTAATCCAGCAAAAGAATCGGTTTCCATTTCCTACACTCTGCGCGAGGACGGTTTTGTAGAAATTGCATTGATTGATGCAAGCGGGAGAACCGCACAAATACTCCTTTCCGAAGAGCAAACAGCAGGAGACTATACGACCACAAAAGCCTTGAAAAATGTACCGAGCGGCAGCTACACGGTGCGTCTTTCCACGCAGAATGGTGTCGTAACGAAGCGGGTGAATGTGGTACGGTAAGATTGATGAGAATATGTCTGGACACAGAGAACAGACATTGATATAGGGGGAAACAGCCCGTTCTTAGCAGGAAAGAACGGGCTTTTTTTATGTTCGGGTTTTATACCAATAGAACTTTCGCAAAAGTACGTTGTAGATTATAAACCCTTCGATAAGCTCAGGGTGAAGACCGCTTTAATCCTCATGCTGAGCCTGTCGAAGCACCTCAGCGATAGCTTTTTGCGAAAGTCCTAACCAATTTAAGTTACTGACTGAAGTTACGCAAAGAGGCTAGGGTTAAGATTCCACGCCATTTTCAGAGGAATAGTTGGTTAAACAACACGGAGCGTATGTGGTAAGGTGTTGATATTTTGTGTTTTATACGGAACAGCTCCAGAGTATTAAAACTCATCAAACAGATGTAGGCATGGGCGCAAATCGTTGGAATGGTGCGAGCTTGGCAGGTTTCAAAGCCAAACTCCGATTTGAGCAGTTTGATACACTCCTCAATAATCCAGCGTTTGCGATAGGCTTTTTTGACCTCCTTTGGCTTCCACTGAAGCAATGAGGTCGCAAAAAACTCTTTGCCGTCCCATACCGCCTTTTATTGCAGACTTCTGCGTAACTTCAGTATACTACAGAAAATTGCGGACTTGCTCGGGGTTGCTGCTCCCAAATACAAAAAAGCCCGTTCTTTCCTGCTAAGAACGGGCTGCTTCCCCTTGTATCACTGTCTGTTCTGTGTCCAGACATATTCTCGTCAATTTTCTTCGTCAATACTTTTCTCGTCAATCTTCTACCGCACCACATTCACCCGCTTCGTCACTACGCCATTCTGCGTGGAGAGCCGCACCGTGTAGCTGCCACTCGGTATATTTTTCAAGGCTTTTGTGGTCGTATAGTCTCCTGCCGCTTGCTCTTCGGAAAGAAGTATTTGTGCGGTTTTGCCGTTCATATCAACAAGCAAAATTTCTACAAAGCCGTCCTCGCGCAGCGTGTACGAAATACTCACCTCGTCTTTTGCGGGATTGGGCGCAATCACCGCAAGCTGCGTCGCTTTCGCACTCGTTACAAGCCGCTTCCCGCCTGCTGCGCAGGGCTTTGCGGTGAACTGACTTTGCTCGACGCTTTCCACATTTACCGAGCCTGTGGCATCCCATTGGAAATTTTCCAAGAGAATCGGTGAAACATCCGTGTTTCCTGCCACTGAGACAGCTTTAATATTCAACAATCGTGCCGTTTTTCCGTCCCATGCCGTTCTTGGAATCACAAAACTTTCGAGCGAAACACTCTGGTTTGTCGCGCTTGCTGGAGCATTTGTCGAAGTACTTATCCCGCTCCGAATGCGGCGAACTCCTCTTTCGGTTGGGTCGAGTGCCAACACTTGCGGATTCCAACGCACAACGCCTGTAAAGGTATTATTGGAATTGCGCACAACATCAAGAAACCCTGCCTGACCAAGCGGCGTAAGCAAGACTTCCAGCGTTACTGCGCCGCCCGGAGCAATGCTATCGGCTAATGGCTTTACGGCAACACGGATAAACACATCTTCGCGGCGGAGCGCACGGGCAAAGGCGCGGAAACTCGTCCGCACGGTGTCCCAGTTTTCTCGCCCGACGCTGCCAGCATCACCGCGAATAGTTTCTATGCGGAGTGTTTCTTCTGGAAGCAAACCAGGCGTTGCGGCATTCGTTCTCAACTCCAGCGCGAGCGATTCTCGTGCTGGAATGACGCGGTCGCGTTCTAATGCTGTTAGCGAGAACGCGCTTACGTTATTCAAAAGGCTTGAGGAGCGCACCGTTACTGGTTCGTCGCTGAGATTGACCAACTCAATGGATTTCAACTGTCGCCGTCCTGCGATAACGGTGTCGAGCTTCGGCGCAATGATTTTCACCGCTTGAACGCGCACTGCCAAACGGTTCGGCATGGTTCGCGTCAGAGGAACACTACTCATGCCCGTCTTAAAGCCCACCGTAATTGCTGAACGCTGATTGCCAACGGTTGCGGCGGTGGTAAAGACGTTGAGGCGAAGCTCGCCACCTGAGATAATCACCGTTCCTGCACGAATGTCATCTATAACAAACGCTGGATTATCAATGCGGACGCTGTCCAACGTAATCGCGCTTGCGCTAAAATTCCGAATGGCAAGCGTACCACCGACGGAATCAAAGCGAGCTGTGCGCCCCATGTCTAGCGTTCCAATCGTCAGCACAGCATCGGCAGGAGCGGTGGTAAACGTGCCAGCAGCCCACGCGCTTACGCCAAAGGTGTTTTCCGCTCGAACCCGCCAGAAATGGCGACGGTCGTTTTGAAGCGGGAAGCCTCGCTCAAAGAGCGCAGCAGCATTAGAGCGCGTTGCCAGAACCTCTTCCGCCGTAAGAATTTCTCTGCTCTGCAAAATTTGTGCCGAACTGACCAGCGTTGCAAAGCTGCTATCGGTAGCAAGTTCCATGCGATAGACATCCGCCGCACGGCTACTTGTCCAACGGAAACGCGGCTCAGTCTGCAAATCTTCCTCATTTGCTCGCGGCGCGAGAAGCTGCACCGCCGTTGGAATAATCATCGGTATTATCCCGCGAATCTGTATTTGTGCGGTTGTCAGAACAATTCCCGCCAAACGGTCGTTCGAGACAACGCAATCATACACGCCTGTATCGGCGATTGCGAAGGCGAGTATGCGCAATTCCGCATGGCTATTGGTGTCGAGCGGGGTTCGGAGCGCAATACCGTTTTTCCGCCATTGTGTGCGGCTGAAGTTTTCTGTGCGTGGAACGCTCAAGGTGAGCGGCTCATTGATAGTCATTGTAAAGCTATTCGTTGTGAACGAAACTGCTCCACTGCGAGCCGTGATGCTTGGTGCAACAAATTCCTGGGGCAAATACTGATACACCCGCACTCCTTGAAAACGCTCCAACGACACAACCGAAAAACGATTGTTCTGCACAAACAAAGTATCAAGGCGCGTCGTGTTCAAGTCTGGTCCGCCCGTGAACTGATTGTTGCTCACATCCAAGGTTCTGAGGCGGTTTAGGGACAACAAACCTTTGGGCAATGTTCCTGAAAAATTGTTACGGTCAAGACGAATCGTGCGAAGATTGAGCAAGTTTCCGATGTCCTCTGGCACTTCGCCCGTCAAGCCGTTTTCGCCTAAGTCCAGCACTTCCAAGCCTAATGCTTCATTTGCCTCGGAAACTGCTTGGCGTTTTTGCGCCGAAGGATTGGTGAATACCTGCGCCAATGCTCGTGGGAACGCGCCCGTAAAGCGATTGCCACGCAAATTCACCTGCGTTAAACCGCGTAATTGCCCAAGTGCTTCTGGGAGCGGTCCCGACGCATTATTGCCCGCAAGATTCAGCACCGACAACGCACGTAAATTTTGGACACAGGGCGGCATCGCACCCGTGAATTTATTGCCCTGCAAATTTAACATGGTTGCATTTGCCAAGCAACATAATTTTGCAACACTATCCTCAATGCTGTTGCCTGACAAATTTAACTCGCGCATTTTTCCCATTGAGCAAAAGCCCGACGGCAGCGCACCAATAAAGCGATTTCCCTGCAAATTCAGCACTTCGAGGTTTTGTGCATTGGCAATCATGGACGGAATCGCGCCAGAAAGCCGATTATTGCTAAGGTCGAGAACCTCTAATTTATCAAGCACTTGCAAGACTTCGGGCGGAATTGAACCGCTCAAGCCCGAACTTGGCAAGCGAATCTCTACAACGCGCTCGTTACGGATTTTCACGCCATAGCGCAGCGTGACAGGCGCACCATTTGACCAATTACTGTTCGTCGCCCATTGCATTCCCTGCGTGGCAGCAAATAAGCGGTTCAGCGCGATAGAATCTTGCGGCGCAACACGCGGAATAGCTATCGGCATGACCACGGGCTGCATCGTAGCGGTCGTACTGCCGCCACCGCCCATTCCTCCTGTCCCACCGCCACCTGTCTGCCCCATATTGCCAAGCTGCACTTTTGTTGTATCCAGCGTAAAACGACCATCGGCGGTTAATATCTGCCCCGAAAGCGTCCGAACTTGAACGAGTCCCGAACGCACCGCGCCAACCCTCACTTGAATCTGCTGGGGCGTAAGCACCGAAAATTCTTGCACCGGAACGCCGCCAATGCTCACTCCCACCACCGAACCGCGCACCTGCGCACTCAAGGGAGCGAGATGCTCGCCTAAAATTGAAATAACATCGCGCGTCGTGCCAGTGCTTGGGAACGTAATCGAAATAAATGGCATATTCCGCGCTGTTACGGCGATAGCCGAAAACACATTTATCCGCACCGTTGGTGATGTTACGACCAAACGCGCATTTGTCGAGAGCATCATCGCTGGTACGATGTTGTTTGGAATTTTCACCACAATCGCTGTCGTGCTTTGTTCAATAATTTCCAGTGGTAATGCGCCAATGGAAACCGTTGCCTCCGTGCTAATGTTTTCGCCAGAGAGCGTGATATTCTCGCCTTCGATAAGCCTTCTCGGGAATATATCAATAATCTTCATCACAGCTTCAGCCGTTGCGTTGGTCATCGTTACCGTGCCGCTCGTCATGGTCATTGAGTTCCTCGTTGATGGCGCGAATGCTAGTGTTCCAGGCACAACGCGCCGAATGCGGTTGTTGTCGGTATCAAAAACGATAAGCGAGGCACTTTCATTGTCCCACAAAAGCGAATGCGGCGCGTCGAACTTTGCACCTTGTTGCGTACCATCGGCAAAGCCTTGCGTACTCCCTGCAACAGTCACCACCTCGCCTGTTTGCGTGTTCACAGCACGGATACGGTGATTAGAACCATCCGCAACAAACAGCGTTGTGCCGTTGATGGCAAGTCCAATCGGGCTGTTAAACTTCGCAACATCGCTTGCACCATCAGCAAAGCCCGCTTCGCCTGTTCCCGAAAGGGTTGTAACGATTTCGGTTTCTAACGAAATTTTCCGAATCCTGTTCCCGCCTCTGTCGGCGATGTAGGCATTGTTTGCATTGTCGAACACAATACCGCTCGGATTAATAAAGGTAGCGTCCTCCCTGAAACCATTGGTAGAACCTGCAACATCAGGATTTCCCGCTGCCGTATTCACGATATTATCCTGCAAAAATCGAACTGCACGAGCTTCATGGTCTGTGACAAAAATACGCCCCGCTCCGTCGCGTGCAAGCCCTTGTGGGGTGAAAAAGCTGGCGTTTAATAACGGTCCATCGGCGTACTCTCTTGTTCCCGTCCCTGCAAACGTGCGCACTGCGCCGCTTGCGATGTCCACAAGACGCAATCGGCTGTTTAAGTAATCCGCTACCAGCAAGTGCGAAGAGCCGCTACCACCAGTTTGGTCGGATGCCATCACACCAAAAGGATGGAGGAACTGCGCTCCAGCACCCGTCCCATCGCTACTACCTCCGTCTGTACCTCCAGCAATAATTGAAATTTCACCTGTTTGAAGGTTCAGTTTCTGAATAGCGTGAACGGTTGAGAAATAGACATTGTTCCCAATTTTGGCACCGAAGCGAGGTGCGAAGAGGCGAGCAGATTGTCCCGCACTATCATTAAATCCCCGTGGCCCATCGCCCGCAAGCGTGGAAACAAGCGGCGTTGCGCCAACCACAAAACCCGGACGGCTCGCCGCGTCCAGTGCCGTGCTGACGGTGATACTCAGTTCGCCCACAGCCACACCCGACGGCACAACCGTGCGAATGGCAGTTGGCGACAAGACTTTGAACCATGCTTCTTTCTCGCCAAATTCTACTTTTGTTGTTCCTGTGAAGTTTGTTCCCGTGAGCGTTATTGCTTGCATTGGTGCGGCTGTTGCGGGAGAAAAATCGGTGATGGTTGGCGGGTTTGCGCTGCCAGTCATCGTCCCAGCACCAGTCGAAATTCCATCCGTGTTAAATGCCGCAAAGCCGCTTCTGGACTGCCCGCCGACAGTTGTGAATCCCCCGCCGACGTAGAGTGTTGTGCCGCTGATTGCAAGAGAATTCACTACTCCGCCCGTCAAATTTGGGTTAAACGCCCGTGCCGTCGCTGCGGCGGGCGGTTTTGGGAATGCGGCAAGACCATTGCGGGAAACGCTGCCATTGACCGCCGTAAACACCCCTCCAGCATAGACGTTTGCTCCGTCCACCGCGATTGCCCATACGTTTTCATTCATGTTCGGATTCCAGTCGATGACAGGATTTCCGTTTGCCGAAGGAAGCGCACACAACCTGTTGCGTGACGTACCACCGACAGCCGAGAAGTTACCCCCAACGTAGGTCGTTCCGCCATCCACAGCCAGTGAAAGACCGACGCCGTCTTGAATCATGGCATTCCACGAGGGAATATCCTGCGCACCCGTTGTTAAACTTGCCAAACGATTTTGACGAACAATGCCGTTGGTCTGCGCAAAATGCCCCGCAATTTTAATCGAACTACCATCCACCACAACCGCCTGAGCAACATTGGCAATATTCGGCGCAAACCCTGAAAGTGTGCCGTCCGCAGTACTAAAGCCACAACCATTGTTCAAGCCCGGATTATTTGCCACGCCTGTAAAGCCGCCCACCGCATACAGTACCGTGTTGGTGGCATTCAAACTGAGTCCATTCACCACCTGATTGAGCGGGAACTGCGTTTGCCAGCTATCAAGCGCACCGCTCGTTGCATTGAAGCGAAGGAGATGCCCGCGTGCTGTTCCTGCGTTCACTGCGGTAAAGAGACCGCCAACATAGACTGCATTATTCGTATTATCAACAACAATAGCCAGCACATCACCGCCGTCAATGGATGGAATCGCGGTTGTTACGAGTGCGCCCGTTCTGGCATCAATCGCCGCCAAGCGGTTTCGTGGGACGGTATTGCCTCCGTTGTCAGGTGAATTAGTCGCTTCAGTGAAATCGCCACCGACGTAGATAATCGTCCCCGCAGCATTGACCGCAATGGCGAAAATAGAGCGATTAAACGTCGGAAATTTACTAAGAGGCACATTCGGGTTTGCCTGCGGCGCAAGCACCGTAAAGCCCATACGCGAAGCCGTTCCCGCCGCATTCACCACCGTAATACTTCCACTCGACGCGCCCACTGGCACGGTCGCCGTGATGAGCGTTCCCGACTCGACCGTAAACTGCGGGGCAAGCGTCCCGCCGAAGCGTACTTGCGTTGTTCCTGTAAAATTCAAGCCCGAAATTCTGACCGTCTGCATCTGAGACGCGCTAAACGGTGAAAAACTCGTGATAACGGGCGCAGGAACAAGCAGCGTAAAGCCATTCAGTGTGCCTGTGCCAGCAGCACCCGTTACGAACACGCTCGTTGTCCCGCCCGTAACGCCGAGCGGCACACGCACACTCAGTTGCGTGGGCGAAATGATGCTAAACTGCGAGGCAGTAACGGGACCAAAGCGCACCTGCGTTATGCCCGTGAAGCGTGTTCCCGTCAGCGTTACGTCCGTTGCCGGTAGTGCGCTCATGGGCTGTGCGCCAGTAACCGTCAGGGGTTGGAAGGTAATACCCGCCGTCGTTGAGCCAGCAAGCGTGGCAACGGCAATCGGTCCGCTTGTTGTGTTCGGCATAACAAAGGTTAAGCTGTTGTCGGATTGCCGAGCGAGATTTTGCACCATCATCCCGTTTACTTGCACCGCAAGTTGATTTGCAACAAAGTTCGCACCCGTCACCGTTACAAGGTCGCCCGGCAATGGACTTAGGGGCGCGAAACTCGTAACGATTGGTGGTCCGACAACGCGAATGAGCGACGGCGCGGCAACTGTTCCGCCGCTCGCAAAAATGGTCAAATTACCGATAGTTGCTTGTGCGAAGGTGACGCGCATTTCCGTGAGGCTCGTCCAGTCCAGCGTTGCTGCCGTTACCGTGCCGATTTGCACAACAGGGAATGGGTGAAATTCTGTCCCGTTCAGGATGATTGTTTGCCCAATGCCGACAATCGCTGGCGGCTGCACGGAAGAAAGCGTTGGCTGCTTGACAGCAATCATCGGTCCAAGCGAATCCTGTCCAACAGGATTTTCCATGCGAAGAAGCCCCGTCGTTGCGTCGCTGGGCATGAGAATGCGGATTTGACCGTTTGTAACGAGCTGAAAGACTTGCTTCAAGGGACTCAAGCCAAACTGCACACCCGAAACTCGTTGGAAATTTCCACCGAAAATATTCACCGTATCGCCCGCTTTCGCCCATTTTGGGAAAAAGTTTACGATGGATGGTTTTAGAATAAAATCAAATATCCCGCCAGAAACCCCGATACCACCTGCGTTCTGCACCGAAATCATACCCGAACTTCCATTGCCAATAACTGCCGTTATCGAACTAAAATTCGACGATACAACCGAAAGTGCATTTGTGCCGCCAAAGCTGACGTTGCTTGGGCTGGCAAGGCGTTGTCCCGTTATTTGAACGGTGCTGCTTGTTGTGCCGAAACTTGGCGTAAACCCCGTGATGAGCGGCGCGTTATTGAAGGTAATGCTCACCATAGACGTTGCCGAGCCGCCCGTATGAATCATGCCAATCGGACCGTTCGAGCCACTGCCAACCACAATCTGCATGGATGTTGGCGAAAGCACCGTGAAACTTTGCACCGCCGCACCGCCAATAGACACCGCCAACACACCACTCAACTGCGTTCCCGTTACCATGAGCGTATCGCCCGGAGAGACCGTCGTCGCCGAAACACCCGTAATCGTTGGTATGACGGTGCCGACAGCAAAAAAGTGATTCGCGCCCGTCGGCACCGCGCCAGCATTGGAAGTAACAGTGGTTGTGATGGCATTTCCGCCAAAGCCCTGATACATTCCCGCTTGCACGGCAGAGCGAGCAACCACGCTCGACTGCGAAATGCCCGCTTCAAAGAGTGTGAGAGCAGAGCCGTTGAAATTGCCCGACATCGTTTGAACGCGCCAGTTGCGCGGCGAAAGCAGCGTCGTAAGACTGGCATCGAAGGTGGTCGCGCCAGCATCGAAATTTTCTACTTCCACAACAGGCGACATTGCACCCGTGAGCGCATTGAAGAGCGTTGCAGGGCGATAGCCTGTGCCGAGTGTGCCAACAGGAAAATCGTAGTTTGTTCCTGCTGCTGCAATGTTTGGCGTGAAACGGCGTTGGAGCTTGCCTTGCACGTAGCTGCCTGTGTTGCCGCCAGTGATGATGCCGGGCGTTGTGCCGCTTGGGTCACCAGAGAAAATGCGGGTTGTAGGCTGAAGAATGCCGTTTTGCAAGTCGAGCGTACCGCGCACGTTCAGGTCGCCTGTTACGGAATAGCTGCCGGTGCGGTTCATGGTGAAATTATTCAACGTGTTGTTCACAGCATCCATGCGGAGTGCGTTGATAGAGCCAGAGCCGCCGATAGTCAGCGACGAAGCACCTGCGGCGTTCACGCTATTGAACTTGCCCGTTGCGTACATATTGATTGCGCCGTTCAGCGTGAGCGTATTGCTCGCGGTGCTGCTCAAATTCATCGTTGAACCATCGTTCACAATAAAACTGCCTTGCACAAGAGCATTCGCGCCGAGCGTAACGGGCTGTGAGTTGGAAATCGTTATGTTTTGCACACCCGCCGCCGCGCCGATTTCGCGTGGATTCATCGTTTTTACCGCCGCGCCAGAATACTCCAGCGTCGAAACAGCAGCGTAGTTCACATCGGACGCGCCTGTTACAAGACCGTTGCCTTGTATTTCCAGCGTTCCTGTGTTCTGTACGGTGAAACTTGTGCCAGAGGAATTATTATTCACAACAGCCCCTAACGGACTAATCACCAAGCGTGCGCTAGAAGCGACCGTAAGCGTGGCGGAGGCATTTTGCGTAAGCGTGTGTACGCCCGTCTGAAATGCGCCTGCGCCGTTGATATTTGTCGCAACATTGACCGTTGCGGGAGTATTCAGCGTAACAGGATTCATGCCGCTTGTAGTCAATGTGCCGATGGGCATGGTAACGGCTGGCTTGCCGCCTGCCGCTCCAAAGTTTGTGGTAATGGCATTTGATGCAGAATTAAACGTATAACTCGCTCCCGCCGTGTAGGTAACAGTCCCCGAACACTGCACCGCACCTTGCGCCAAAGCTGCTCCGTTGATACCGTCGGCGCGTGATGTAGCGAGTATTCCGCTTGCACCAAGCGTGAAATTTCCTGCGCCATTGACGTAGCTCGTGCCTGTGTTGAGCGTTCCGCCGACTTGCAAGGTTGCTCCTGCTGCTTGGGTTAGCACCATGTTATTGCCGAGAGTGAGGAAGTTTCCGCCCGGAATGGAAACGCCTCCGCTTCCTACCGTGAGTGTTTGTGCGGCTGCAGGACTCAAGGTAACATCCCCACCAACAATAAATTCTTGTATGGTTTGTGTAGGAATATTTATTGGCGCAAACGTCCCAGCATTGAAGCGCAGTCTGTCCGTCGCAGCAGGTGTGGTGCGGGGAAGCGAGGTTACTGGATCAACCCAGTTTGCGGCTACTGTCCAATCGCCACCTGCTCCACCTACCCAATCGTACAGATTTGGTCCAATTCCCCCAAGGAAATACCCTGCGCCCACAATGGCAGCATTGGTCGTTAAACTACCTGCCGCCCACGTTGAAAGGCTGTTGTTATACGTTCCGTTGGCTGTGGCTGGATTACCGCCGATGCTATTGATGGCAGTGAAGGGCGTAGGAACGGTGCGTTCCAAAGAAACCCGCCCGCTTGTGTAGTTACCGCTTACTTGCTGGAGTTGCCAGTATTCGCTTGTAGAAAGAGCCGAAATATCTGTTCCTGCCACGCCCATCGCATTTCCGACAAAGGCTTGTACTTGCATACGAGGTCCCGTAACGCCTGTTGTTGGGTCGAGTACCTTGAAGGGATATTTGTCCGCACCAACGCCCACAGGAAACAAATACGTCCCTGCCGTTCCCGTAAGATTTGCCGCCATATCACGCTGAAGCGGTCCATCCACATAGCCCGTCATTGCCGAAACGGCTGTTGGCGAGGTGTTGGAGACCGTGAGCATATTCAAGCCTGTGGTAATCACACGCCCACCGTTGAGCGAAAGCGTTGCCGACGCGCCCAGTACTTTTGCGGCATTGATTGTTATCGTGTTGGTATTGGTCAAAAGAAGATTTCCACCCATTGCGGCGGGAAACTCTGCCGTTGTGGTCATTTTTGCCACCGCGCCAGAATACTGAAGCGTCGAACCAGCCACGTAGTTCAGTAGTGATGCGGCGACCGAGATTTGCCCCGTGCCTTGAATTTCCACAAAGCCGCCGCTATTCACTGTAAACGATGATAATGTCGCGTTGTTATGCGTGAGGGTGTTACCGTTTGGAATTATCAAACGTCCGCCAGAATTGACCGTTACTGTTCCCGTCACTGCACCGATACTTTGCGCATTGGGCGGGGTCGTACCGACGGTGTTGGAAATGACGAGTTTCGCAAGCATGGGCGAAGGAAGCTCTGAAACAGCAAGCGTTTTTGCTGCCGCTCCGCCTGATTCTAGCGTGGCATTGTTGGGAACAACGGCATCGCCATAGACGGGGGTGGTGCTTGCGACCGCGCCTGTTCCTGTCAGAAGCAGTCTGCCGCCTGTCGCGCCGTTATCAATCACCAGTTGCCCGCTATTGGTCAAGGTTACGCCATTGCTCACTTCCAGCGTTCCACCGTTTTCGGCAATCATTGCTCCGCTATTGGTTGTTGCAGCGTTCAGTATCAGCCTCGCACCGTTTTTGACGGTCATCACGCAGTTTGCGCCGAGCGTAAAACCTGATGTCGCCGTAGCCGTGCCAGAAGCAAGAATAAATTGAAAACCTGGTCCAGTGAAGTTCGGCGCAGGAGTAACCAAGCCCGGCAGCAATCGCCAGTTCGACGCAACACCCGCATCACCGCTTACATACTGGTATTTTGCAATGTGAATGCGGCGAAGGCTGTGATTGGGGATTCTGTCGGTAACAAAGAGCGTATCTCCTTTAACAAGCATACCGCCGAGTTCTGCGGTGAATTGAGCCGTATTATAGGGACCATCAGCGTTGCCAGCCACGCCTGTTCCTGCAAATGTGGTAACCACTCCGTTCGGTTGTATCATACGCACAAGCCGAGGATCGCCGACGTACAAAACTCCACCTGCATCAGCAGCAATCCCTATCGGAAAGTTAAATTGTGCCGCCGTACCGATTCCATCAACGGAAGCCGCCGTACCATTCCCTGCCACGGTTGTAACATTACCACCAGGAGTAATTTTCCGTATGCGATGATTGCTGCAGTCGGTTACAATAAAATTACCACCTGCATCTCGTACCATACACGTTGGGACGGAAAATCGCGCTGCACCGCCCATTGCATCAACATATCCCGACGCCCCCCCCGAACCCGCAAAGAGCGTAGATACGCCGCCTAAAGTTACTTGGTAAATAGAATGATTTGTTTGACTACAGACGTAGAGATTCGTGCCGTCAAAGACTATTCCGCGTGGACCTTGAACGGTTGTCAGGGTCGTAACATCACCACTGGGAGTAATTTTCCGAATAAGATTATTGAAATAATCACTGACGTAAAGGTTGCCAGCACCGTCAAGAACCAGTGCCGTTGGGTCCCAAAACGTTGCGGCAAGCCCCAAAGCATTATTTGACCCAACCAGTCCACTTCCAGCAAAAACAGTCGCAACACCCCTCTGCGTAACGCGGCGAATACGCTGCCCGGACGCTTCCGCAATAAACATATCACCACTCGTTGCATCGAGCGCAAGACCAAGAGGCTGGTTGAGATTCGCCATGTTCCCTGCGGAATTAGCGGGCGCAAATACACTACTGCTAGCACCGCCGATAAACGTTGCCACAGGCGGAATGGTATTCGGCGTAAAGCTGCCCCCAGTCATCGCCGAACTCGTACCAGTGTTCACCGTTATTGGTCCCGCAGTCGCACCAAAGGGAACAACGGCTTCAATGCTTGTTCCGCTTACCAAGCGCACACTTGGCGAAGGAACGCCACCGCCAAAGAGTACCTGCCCGATGGGTTGGTTAAGATTTGTTCCTGTAATAGTAACGACCTGCATCGGATAGGCATTCGCAGGAGCAGCACCGAGCGTAATGGTGGAAAGAGGTGCGAATGCCGCAAAACCAGCACGCGACTGACCGCCGACATCGGTAAAATCACCACCCACATACACTCTGCCGCCAGAGGCGGCAATAGCACGAACTCCCTCCGAACCGCCCGTAATGTTTGGGTTAAATGCTGTGGCAACTCCAGTATTCGCACCATTGGGCATTGGGAAGGCGGCAACTCTGTTGCGAGTTGTCGAACCATTAACCTGAGTAAAATCGCCACCTGCATACACAAACCCGCCATCTACGGCAATCGCTTTCACCGTACCGCCAGGGATATTGGGATTCCACATCGGGTCGAGAGCACCTGTAACAACGTCGCGGGAAGTTAGTCGATTTGGTGGACCGTTAAAATTCCCCCCAATCAAAAGATAAGGATTTGAAACGGTAAGCGCAGTTACGGGGTTTCCAGGTGGGTATAAGCCATTGGGCCATGAATGCACTTGAGAATTTGCTTTCAGAAGCTCCGCAAAGTGAGACCGGAAGACGTTTCCATTGACTTGCAAAAAATTACCGCCAACGTACACTAAACCGATGGCATCGTGAGCAATCGCCAGAACTGGGGCAGCAACATTCGGAACAAAGCTGCCAATTCCGCCATTGATGTCAAAGGAACAGGCACTAATGCGCCCTACACCATCAACGACCGTAAAATTGCCTCCCACATACAGCGTTGTACCATCAAGTGCAAGTGTTAAGAAAGAACCATTTGTCGCGCCGGGAGTAGGATTCCACGCCTCTAAGGTGTTCGTGGCTGCAACAAAAGAGAAAATACTTTGACGAGTATTTGCACTGCCGTTATTGACATTGTTAAATGCTCCACCAACGAAAATACGCGTTCCGTTAGAAACCATCGCGTCAACGTTGCCGTTTGGTCTGAGATTGAACTCCGGGCGAACCGCACCCGTGTTCGCATCTATCGCAACAAGATACGGCTGTGCAATCGTATTGCCACCATTGATTTGCGAATTGATAACCTGTGTAAAACTGCCACCGACATACACCGTTGAGCCTTGAACAACAATAGCGTAAATTGTACCACCACTGAAGGTCGGAAAGGCTGTGAGCGGAGCACTATTTTGAGCCTGAAGCCGAGAGAAACCTACACCAAGCAGCACCAGCACGAGGACAAGCTGCACACCCCGACGCAGAGCGGCACTCAGCCCACCACGCCAGAGAAGAGAAAGGAGAGATGCGAACATATTTCACCTTAGGAGATAAAAAGATTGAAAAGAGACTGATGTACCAGAGGAAAGGGAGAATGTACTTTTGAGAATCCATTGCTGGCAGTGCTGACACCATACGCACTGTTCCTACACCGTAGGCGAGCGGAGTATTCTCCCGTTGTTGCGAACACAAGTTTATTTCAGAACATAGCACAAGAGAGCAGTTTCCTGCACAATAATTCTACTACTGACACCAACGTCTGACCCACTGACCTATTACACGGATGTTCTTAAACAAATCTGTGTCGTAATTTACAAAAAAAAACAAAGCGAAAATAGTGCCAAAGGTAATGATTTTTTCGTTACAGGTTGATATTTTTGCTTCCTACAAACATTTTTTGCCGTATTTCGCAGAAAAAACGCTTTTTTAGGTTACGATTTGAAGAGCATTTGAGAATAAAAAAATCAAATATTTTCTGCAATTGCTTCTTAAAGAGCGGGAAACATTGGATTGGAAAAACAGCAGAAAATGTGTAGTTTGAAGGGTTCATTTTTTCACTCAACCCCTGATAAAACCTTACATCAACAATCATACACCACGGACAGCTATGCCAACACCACAGACAACCGACACACCGTTTATTCCCTTCAGCCAATGGGATGTGGACGGCATTGAACAAGAACTCGGCTTGCGCTACACACGCCTCCACCCAACACTCGTAGAATGGACAAGTGCTATGCCCGACATTAGCACGGGACAGCGCGAAATGCTTCTCGAACTTCGCAGTATTCTCTTTGATAACGTTGATGCGTGGAACGAAGAAGAACTCAAAATGAAATTCATCAGTCATATTTTGTGGATTGCGCAACTCGACCAAACACGGTACAAAGGCTTTCTGGAACGCCCTTTGCGAGCGCGTTTGGGAAATGTCGAGGTCGGTGGAACGGTGGATTACATGGTTGCCACAGGAAAGATGAATCCAAAAGAACCGTTTTTTTTCTTACACGAATACAAGCGTTCACGCGGGCGCGACAACGACCCACTGGGGCAATTACTCGTTGCCATGCTGGCTGCGCGGGAATTGAACAGCATTACCGAGCCGATGTACGGCTGCTACGTTGTCGGGCGGGAATGGTTTTTTATTGTTATTGACGGCGATGCCTACTCGACGAGCGATGCCTACATCGCCACGCGGGACGATATTTTCCTCATTGTCGGATTTTTCCAAGCGATGAAACGCAGGATTGATGCACACTTTGAGAAACGGGACGCAGAGAAAATACAGTAAATTTTAACAGAATATTCACGATATTTCTATACGGACAAAGGTTTGTCGTTTCAGATGTAGTCCACCTCGAAGGTGGACTACATCTCACTCTTTCACTTTTTGCTATGCAATTTTTACCCGTTTTTAGTATAACTCAGATTTTTGTATATTTTCAGCAATAGACATTTTCCCCAACTGAGGAGCATTTCCCATGCAACAGATAACACACATAAACACACGTCCTCGTTTCTTGAACGAGGAAATTACTTATCCCGATAGCGACGGTGAACCAATGGCAGAAAACACGAAACAATTTGAAATCATTTCCATGCTGCACGGCGGCATAGATTCGCTCTACAACGACCGCGACGACGTATTTGTAGCAGGAGATTTATTCTGGTATCCCGTTGAGGGAAACAACAAACTCCGCCTCGCACCAGACGTGATGGTCGTTTTCGGCAGACCGCGCGGGCATCGTGGCTCGTATATGCAGTGGAAGGAGGAAGATATTGCGCCGCAGGTTGTTATTGAAGTGCTTTCGCCGAGCAATCGTCCCGCCGAAATGATGGATAAACTAGACTTTTACGATACCTACGGCGTGGAAGAGTATCTCATGTACGACCCCGAAACACTGGCACTCAAAATCTGGCGACGCACGGGCGGCTATTTGCGCCTTGCCCATGAGGAAGAGCGTCCGCACAGCGTACATATGAACCTTTCTTTCCATACCGAAGACGGCGAACTCGTCATTACCCGCCACGACGGGCGACGCTTCGAGACCTTCCGCCAGCTCTTTTCCCGTGCGGAAATGCAGCACCACGCACTTGTGTTGGAGCAAGAACGCGCAGAACAGGAAAAACAACGCGCAGAGCAGGAAAAACAACGTGCGGAGCAGGAAAAACAACGTGCGGAGCGTCTGGCGGCACAGTTGCGAGCGGCTGGTATTGTGCCTGATGATGGGGACGCAGCGCATACTAAAAATGGGTAAAAATAGAAAGCGCAAGAATGAGATGTAGTCCACCTTTGAGGTGGACTACATCTGAAACAACAAACTTTTTTTAGTCTAGTTTAGGAAACCCGTTCTACAGTTAGGAAACGGTAGGACGAGAAGAGCGTTTTTGATAAAGTCTATCGCACCACGCTCAGGCGCTTCGTCACCACGCCATTCTGCGTCGAAAGCCGTACCATATAGCTCCCGCTTGGCACATTTTTCAAGGCACTTGTGAGAGTATGCTCTCCTGCCGCTTGTTCCTCAGAGACCAGTATGTGTGCGGTCTTGCCGCTTGCATCAATGAGCGCGATTTCCACAAAACCGTCCTCGCGCAGCGTGTAGGCAAGAGTAATCTGCTCTTTGGCAGGATTCGGCGCAATCACGGTAAGCTGCGTACGCTGCGCAGTCGTTACAAGCCGCTTCCCGCCTGCCTTGCAGACGTTCAAGTGCAACACATCTGGCACAAACTCCTCTAATTCCGCACCGTCCCAAACGATATTTTCTAGTTCAATCACCGTCGTATCAACATCGCCAGCAACGGCGCGGCATCGAATCGTTGCCAAGACCTCGCTGCGACCGTCCCAGCGCGTTGGCGCGAGTGCGAGGCGTTCAAAACGGTTTTGTGCTGCCGTGTTGCGGATGCGCCAGATGCTGCGCTCTTGCTCGGTCAGCACGAGAACATTGCGGTCGTAGCGCAGCGTCCCGCTCACAAGCAAACTCGTATTTTTTACCAACTCTGTACGATTGCCACCCGCAAGAAATACCTCCAAGGTAACGATCGCGCCTGGCGCAATACCGTGCGCTTTTTCGCTCTCTTTCACGCGAACGCCCACCTGCGCTGTCGGTTCGTTGCCCGTGCGCGGACGTGCGAAAACGTTCAATGCTACATTGACCACTTCGTTCCGCACAGGCACAGGCGGCGTGGCGTTTGGATTTCCCTCGAACTCCGCTTCATACCGCATCAAACCCGTTGGCAAGCGCCCTGTTTGCAAGGCACGGACGCGGAGCGGCACGGCAATCGTGTCATTCGCACCAACAGCAAGCCCACTTTTATCGCGGTCAAAAACAAAAGCATATTCCCTGCCACGCGCATCAATGCTAAGATTTTTCAAGAGTGCCGTGCGGTCGCCGCGATTGATAACCTGCGCCGAAGCCATGCGCGTCTGCCCCGCCAGCACGGTATCGAAGCGCGGCGGAATCACTTTCAAGCCACTCGCCGAACCCGTCAGACGCGAGGTCAATACCTGCGTTTGAGCATTCGTGCTTGTGCCAATGGCGAAGCTAAGGCGAACATCAGCTTCTTGTGGAATAAGCGTTTGTGGGAGAAACCGCACTGCTACTCGCACCGAGCCGCCCACTGGCACAACGAGATTTTGCACGGCATCGAACACAAAGGCAGGATTCGTGCTGGCGATAGCGATAAGGCGCACGGGCGCAGCCGTGATATTCCGCACCGTAAACACACCAACGCCAGTATCTAAGCGGGCTATCGTGCCAAATTCTACTTTATCTCCTCCCAAAACCACATCACGCCCCGCCGTGGTAAACGAGCCACTGGCAAACGCGCCGCTTCCCCGCACATTTTCTGCTCGAACACGCCAGAAATACTGGGTGAGCGGCGACAGTGGAAATGGCATGACAGATACTCCTGCGCCCGCGAGCATTTGTCCAGAACGAGCAACGCGAACAGCAGCAAGTATTTCCGCGCTTTGTTCAACGGCTGTGGTGGCGAGAATATTGGTGAAATCTTGCGCCCCAGCAAGTTCAAAACGGTACACACCCGCGCCACGCACACTCGACCATGCAAAATTTGGTACAGGCGAAACATCTATGGCATTCGCACTTGGCTCCAGAAGCCGCACCAGTTCTTGCGGCGCAGCGGCTGGCTGCACAACAAGCACGGTGAAGGGCTGCGTCGGCAAGATTAGTTCTGGCAAAAGCGTACTCCGAACTTCCACTCCATATTTTCCCGCTATTTCAGCCGTGCAGCGAGCATTCACAAGGCTTGCAGAGGTCGCGCCTGAAAGAATGTTGGAATCCAAACGCCAGCGATACGTGTTCTGGCTGCCGCGAGCATTGATGGTGAGGGTGAGTTCTGAATCCAGCACCGCCGTCGTCGCGCCCGTGATAGCGAGAACGGTCTTTTGTGGAGAATAGAGAAACGCCCGTGTTGATGCGGCTTGCGAAGGAATGAGTTGTTGCTCCAACGTGGCAAAATCAAACAGGTTGTTCTGCATGGCGAGCGTGTCTAAGCGGTTAATCAGAGTAAAGTTCGGTGCTGCCGAAAACTGATTGTTACTCACATCCAGAACGCGGAGGCGAATCAAGTCCTGAAACGATGCGGGTATTGCACCAGAAAAACGATTTCCCGCAAGCGAAAGCTCGCGCAAATTTCGGAGACCGCCCAGTTCTGGCGGTAACGCGCCCGAAAGCTGATTTTGTGCAAGGTCGAGCCGTTGCAAGCCCGTGAGTGCCTGTGCGCTGGCGCGGACTTTTCCAGCAGGTGCGCCCCAGGACGCAGGAATACTGCCTGTGAGACGATTACCACGCAAATTCAGCACTTGCAGCGTTTCGGGTGCGCCGAGCGTGGGCGGTAATTCCCCAGAAAGCTGATTATTGCTTGCATCGAAGACCACAAGCGTTGGTTTTTCTCCAAAACACGCGGGAATGGTGCCAGAAAAAAGATTATTGCTCACGTTCAGCATTTCCACGCGGTTCAGACAGCAAAGCCCTTCCAGTGTTCCCTCGAAACGGCAATTTGCTAGATTCAGCTCGCGCAAATGTGCCAATGAACAGATGTTTGCAAGTGTGCCGAAGAGCGTAGTATTGCTCAGGTTCAGGCTTTCGAGCGCAGTGAGCGCGGGAAAAAGTGCGGAAACGTCGCCCGAAATGGCATTGCCTGACCAATCCAGCACCCGCAAGCCCGACAACGCTCGCAACGCCTCCACTGCTGCTGGCGAAAGACTGCCCCGCAGACCATTCGTCGGTAAACGAAGTTCGGAAACGCGACCATTTGCCAGCACCACGCCGAACCACGTCGAAACGTTGTCCGCAAGCCAGTTGGTGTTGTTCGTCCAATTCGCGCCGCCAGCAGCGCGGTACAAGGCTGTAAGCGCGGTGGAATCTTGCGCCGAAACGGGAACGTAAAAAACAGAACGCGGGTCGAAAATAAACGTACCACTTGTGGAAAGCGCACCAGAACTGGTCTGCACGGTTATTGCGCCGCTTGGTACTGTTCCGAGCGTTACTTGAATGAGATTTGGCGAAATGATGCGGAAGCTCTGCACGGGAACGCCTCCCACCAACACCGCTTGGATGCTACCTCTGGGAGCTATGCCGAAATTCTGTCCCGTGATGGTGAGCGTGGTTGTAGAAGAGCCTGTTTGCGGCGAAAAGCCCGTGATTGCAGGAATGTTGGCGGCTTGCACGGTGAGTGCGAGCGCAGCAGTGGTGCTGCTTGTGCGACCGTTTTGTGTGGTGGTGAGCGTTACAAATACGGGCTGTTGTGTGGCGGAGCTAGAAACTACGCCGCTTGGCACAATGAAACGAAGTGAACCGTCTGGTTGAACAATCGCCTCGGCAAGAATGCCACCGATAGAAACCTCACCAATAATCGTTGTGGCGGTTGTTCCCGCGAGGCGAAGAATTGCTGTGCCGCCTTCCACAATCGGATTTGGCTCAATGCTGGTTATGGTCGGCTGCGCGGGCGGGAGAATCGTGAGCGATTGCCCAAAAGTCGCTGTGCCGCCGAGCGTTGAAAATCGGATACTTGCTTGGCTGGACTGCACATCGTTGGGCAAGGCTGGCACAAGCGCGGTGAGGACTGTTCCAGAAGTATTCAGCGTGAAAGCAGTCGGGATGCCGCCCACAAGCAACACGCCACTCAAAGCAAGATTTTGTCCCGTTATCGTGAAGGGCGTTCCCGCAACACCGCTTGTGGTCTGGACTGCGGAGATTGTTGGCGGCTGAACAACGGTGAGTTGTTGATTGCTCGTTGTCGTGCCGCCGGGCGTAGTGAAGGTGAGCATTCCCGTTTGCGCGTTGGCGGGAAGCTGCACCGATGCTCGCGTGGGAGAATTGACCGTTGCGGGCAGCACGAAACCATTCAAGCGGACTTGCGTTTGATTTTGGATAAAATTCGCGCCCGTCACCGTGAGAATGCTGTTTTGTGCGACCACGCTCGGCGAAAAGCCAATAATGGTCGGCGGTGGAACAACCGAGAGCATCTGCGAGGACGTAACCGTGCCGCCTTGCGCTCGCACGGTGAGCGTACCCGACGTGATTGCTTGGAAGCGCACCGTAATTTGTGTGGGAGAGTTTACAACAACAGAACTCGCCGTACCATTCCCCAGCGAAACCAGTAACGACGCACCGAGCGAAGCATTTGTTGTCGTGAAAAAATTTGTTCCTGTTATCACGATGTCTTGATTCAGCCCAACAATCGGCGGCTGGATGCTCGTGATGGTTGGTGCGCCGATGAAGGTGAATTGTGTAGCGGTTGTGGCAGAAGAAAAGCTGGAAGTCCTGACAGTTACTGCTCCCGACGCACCATTACCGACAATAGCTCTTATCTGCGAAGCGGAATCTACCGTAAAGGACTGCACGGGAACGCCGCCAAAGAACACGCCTGTAACGGTGTTAAAATTTGCTCCGTTGATAATAACCGTTGTGCCAGATGTGCCTGACAATGGGCTGAAACTGGTGATAGCAACGGTGGGCGGCGGCGGAACAAACGGCGTGCCAAGCGTGAAGGTGCTGAAGCCAGTGAAGGGCGCACTCACAATGCGCGTAGCTGACACGGAATCCCGACCAATGCTGGTGTACGCGCCCGTGAGCGTTGGGGACTTTGCCACCACTGCATTCAGAGGAATCGTTGGTGCGTCGCTCTCAAGGCGGATGCGGGTGGAAAGGATATCGCCCGAAACAAGATTCACATTCCAGTACGTGCCAGAAAGAAGGCTATTCAGCGTGGAATCTGCCCTGCCGCCGGTCGCGCCGGTGAAGGCTTCAGCTTGCACAAGCGGCGCGTTACCGCCTGTTTTGGGCGAAACAATACTCACGGGCAGATACCGCCCGTTTTTGCCAACAGGAAACAGCCACGTATCAGGAATGGTCTGGTTTCTGGGGAGATTCCGTGCAAGCATTCCATCAACGTAGGAATGTGCGTTACCGCCCAGAATGCCTATAACAGAGACATCCGTGAGCGTGAGCAGATTCGGTGGATTGACAACAAGTACGCCTTGCGTAAACGTGATACCCCCGAAGTTGAGCGACGAACCAAGCACGAGGCGCATTCCTGGGCGGTTGAGGAAAATTCGTCCGTTATACGTATTGCCAATAAACCCAAGTGTACCAGTAACAGAGCCGCTTCCAATAAACTGCATCTGCACAGAAGGAGAAACCCCCGTCGCATCAATTGAGCCATTGAGAAGAAGCGGACCGCCAAAGAGTAGATTATTGCTTGCTACGGGGATTTTGATTATGCCATTGAGCGTCAACGGACCCGAAAAAAATGTTGGACCAACAAGCCGCATTACGCTGGCAGTGCCAATCGTGCTTGTGCCTTCGAGCGTTAATGCTGACGAACACGTCAGAGTACCAGCATTATTCACATTCAGATTAGAGATAATAGGGGCTGGGAACAATGGTAATTCTGTACCAGTGGTAATATTTCCTGTGCCAGAATAGAGCAGCGTAGAGCCTACGTCGTACACAAGCGTTGGATTTGGGGAGCCAACTGTCCCAGCACCAGCAACACGCTCAAGCGTTCCGCCATTGCGCACAACAACGCGGTTTATTGGCATTGAAGCCGTGAGACTTGCTGCAGCACCGGCAAACCGAAGCGTTCCGCCGCTCTGAATCTCCACTTGCCCGCCTGCGCCGAGTGCGACGGAATTAACTGGAAAAACTAGTCTTGACGCAACAACAACGCTATCGTTAAATGTTTGTGGAGGTCCAGTAATGGCGAGGTCGCCAGAGGATTTTTGGACGTACAATTTGCCGTTCATAGTTGTGGGAACGATAGAAGTCATCACATCGCCCGCACCTGTGTAGCGGAGGCTTGTATTTGCGTTGAACGTCGGCACTGGTCCCGACCATCCTGCTGTACCTATCATTTCAATTTCCCCGCCGCCGCTCACTGTTACTCCCATGCCGTTAATGAATTGTCCAGCAATGCGCACTTTTATCGTACCTGTCCACGTGTCTGGTAAGGTGGTCGTTACCGTAACACCTAAGGGAATAAAACAAGACCTATTCGGAAACGACCCCCAATTGAAGCCTTGAATGGTTATGTTGCTGTTGATGGTTACTTCTGCAGTCGCGGCAGCCGTCCCGCCGGGCTTGTCTATTTGAATATCACCTGCAATACTGCTGATAGCGGGTTTACCCGCAACCGCCGCAACATTTGCCGTTTGATTCCCATAACCAACAAAGCTACACGTACCAACCGCCCCATATGTCAATGTGCCACCACCCGTACCAAGTTGGAATGCGCCCGCGAGTGCGCTTGTGCCATTGATGCCATCGGCACGGGAAGTACGCATAACGCCGTTTATGGTCAATGCTGCGCCGTTTTCCAAGCGAAGGCTGGCTTGTTTCCCAAGAGTTATTGCGCCAGTAATCGGCTGTGTATTCGTTGCGCCGCGCAGAACAATCGTTATCGCAGAAAGTTCGCTCAGTTGCGTAACATCGCCCATTTCTATTCTGCCAGAATTATTGAACGAGCCATTGACGGTCAGGGTGCGCGAAGGAGAGCTTTGAAAGCGAACAATATTGCCTGGAGCACCCGTATTATTGATGGTTAGGTTATTGACAGTTTGCGAGGGAATATTGGTAACAACGTGTACTGTGCTGGTGGGCGGGTCGAAGATAATATCATCCGTCGGCAGAGGTGTGGTGCGGGCGGGAGTCCAGTTGTTAGGGTTTTGGTAATCGGTGTTTATCAAGCCGTTCCACGTGTAGGTAGGGCTTGGTGCGCCTCCAGTAAGGCGAGCAACATAATTCCGCGCAGTTACATCGTAATTGGTGAAACTGCCTCCCACGACGATATTCCCGTCCGCCTGTAGAGCAAGCGTATTCACATTGTTATCCAGCCCCGTCCCCGTTTGAGTGAAGGTCATATCGAGCGTTCCGTCGGCATTCAAGCGGGTAATACGATTTCGTGTCATGCTGTTGTAGGTAGTGAATAAGCCGCCTACGAGGATTTTTCCGTCTGGCTGTACGACAATGGCAGAGACAGCTACATCAAATCCCGACCCGACAACAAACGTCCCATCCAAAGTTCCGTTGGCATTCAGGCGAGCAATATAGTTTCGAGACGTGCCGTTATAGTCCGTGAAATCTCCTCCCACGAGGATTTTTCCGTCTGGTTGTATGGCAATGGTGGAGACACTAAGATTAAATCCCGATACTCCTGTGGTAAACGTTGCATCCAATGTTCCATCGGCATTCAAGCGGGCGATAGAATTTCGAGCCGTACCATTGTAGTTTGTGAAACTACCTCCCACAAGGATTTTCCCATCGGTTTGCACGGCGATGGTAAAGACGTTGTTATCCAGCCCTGGCGGCGTTGGGGCAAAGCTACCATCAAGGCTTCCGTTAGTATTCAAGCGGGCAACGTAATTTCGCATCGTGCCGTTGTAGTGTGTAAAATTACCCCCCACAAGAATTTTCCCATCGGTTTGTATGGCAAGAGCGTACACGACGTTGTCCAGCCCCGTCCCTGCCGGAACAAAGCTACCATCTAATGTTCCATCAGCATTCAGTCGGGCGACGTAGTTCCGTATCGTGCCGTTATAGTCCGAAAAATTGCCTCCCACAACAATTTTTCCATCGGTTTGTACGGCAAGCACATTCACACTCAAATCGAATCCCGACACCCCAGTAGTAAATGTTCCATCCAAAGTTCCGTCGGCATTTAAGCGAGCAATATACTTTCTCGGTGCAGCATTGTATTGTGTAAATACACCGCCCACAAGGATTTTCCCATCGGGTTGCACAGCCAGCGTACTCGCTAATTGATCCAAGCCCGGCGGTGTTGGAACAAAGGTAGCATCAAGGCTGCCGGGCTGCGCCCAACCTTCATTAACCACCATCATCACCATCAACATCACCATCAACATCAACAATCGCGTATCGGCGACTGCCATACCAAAAAAAGAGCAAGAACGCATAGAGAATACCTAAAAAAAGAGAGTATTTGTGTTTGGAAGTGCCGTAATTTACGACATTGCGCAAAAGAAGCAAAGAGGCATGATATTGTTTTTTCTTGGTAAGAAGGTGTCTATGTGGTAGTGCGCTTCAAATCAAACACAGTAAAGGCAGACACAGCAATGCTTGGAGAGCATATCATCGCAGAGAAGCGCGTTCAATACTTGCGTTTAAGTATTTTTTTACAGAATTTTGCACGGTGTGAACTTTCATCAAAAAAAAATCCACCGACCATGACCGACCAAGAACTCCGCAACCTCGTGGCGCAACTCGCGCTCGACACCCAAGCCTTTAAGCAGCAATTAGCCGCTTCGCAGGAAGCTGCCGATATTCGCGCTGCCGAAGCCGACAAACGTGCTGCTGAAGCGAAGGCAGAAGCCGATAAACGTGCTGCTGAAGCTGATAAACGTGCAGAAAAAGCTGCTGCCGAAACCGCCGAGATGAAGCGGTACATGAAAGAGCTAGGCAAACAAATCGGCGGCATCCATGAAAAATTCGGGAAATTCACCGAAGGACTGATGTTGCCCTCGCTCCAGCGTATTGTCCGCAAAAACTTTGGCGCGGAGGCGTTGGATATTAACGTTGCGCGAAAAATTGGCGACCGCCATATCGAAATAGACGCGCTCGCCGTTGCCAATGGTGAGCGGAATGTTTGCGTCGTGATTGAAGTGAAAAGTAATTTGAATCAGCAAGAATTAGACAAAATGCTCAAAAAAATGCGCGACGTGCAAGAGTTTTTTCCCGAACATCGGCAAAAGAAACTTTATGGCATCGTCGCAGTTGTTCACGCCACACAAGGCATGGAAGAGCGCGTCTATGAAGCGGGATTGTATCTGGCACGAATGACCGCAAAGACCTTTCGTTTGGATGTGCCGAAAGGCTTTGTTCCGAAGGCGTTTTAAGACGACAGACGCTCACGAAAATCTTGAAAATAAAAAAAGCCCGTTCTCTCCTATCTGGAACGGGCTTTTTCCCCTTCTAAACGGTACATCTGGTCTTCAACGTAGCTTTATACCGTTTCTACTGTATTTTGAATACTTTGATTGTATCAAGGCAGTATGCTGCCTTGTTTCGGAGAATTGAAAGTATTCATTTTACAATCAAAACG
>RDXM01000169.1 GCA_004292595.1 Candidatus Kapaibacterium sp.
CTGTGTTTGTCGCCTGAATCCCTCACTAACCCTCACAGACAAGAATGTCTGTGCCACTGAAGCCAAAAAAGTTTATCCACTTAATTTTTGCTCGTTCCTTATCAATGCTTGTGCGGGCGAGCTTCCTGAGTGCCGTCAATATACGTTTGTAAATCTTTATCGCCGCGACCAGAAAGATTGATAACAATGATTTCATCTGGCTTGGCATTCATTTTTTCTAGGTATGCCAGTGCGTGTGCGGTCTCCAGCGCAGGAATAATGCCTTCCATTCGTGCCAGAAACTTTCCTGCTTGCATGGCTTCGTCGTCGGTAATAGCGTGAAATTCTGCGCGTTTCGAGGTAAAGAGGTGTGCGTGAATGGGACCAATTCCTGGATAATCCAAGCCAGCAGAAATGGAGAATGGCTCTACGACTTGCCCGTCGGAGGTTTGCATGAGAAACGTGCGGCTACCATGCAGAACGCCCGGCTTGCCAAGAGCCGTTGTAGCGGCTGAGAAGCCAGTATTTACGCCTTTTCCACCCGCTTCGAGCGCAATAAGGCGCACCCTGTCGTCGTCCAAGAAATGGTAGAATGCGCCAATCGCATTCGAGCCACCGCCCACGCACGCCAGCACACAATCTGGGTTTGTGCGCCCTTCTGCCTCCAAAAGCTGTTGCTTGATTTCCTCGCTAATGACGGACTGAAAACGTGCAACCATATCGGGATAGGGATGTGGTCCCACAACCGAACCGATGATGTAGTGCGTGTTTTCGGGATTGCTAATCCAATCGCGCATGGCTTCGTTGGTTGCATCTTTGAGGGTTTTGCTCCCAGAAGTGGCGGGAACAACCTTCGCGCCCAAGAGCTTCATTCGCTCGACGTTTGGCTTTTGGCGAGCAATATCAACTTCGCCCATATACACAACGCATTCCAAGCCCATCAGAGCGCATACCGTCGCAGTCGCCACGCCATGCTGCCCTGCGCCTGTTTCCGCGATAATGCGCTGCTTGCCAAGCCGCTTTGCGACCAGTACCTGCCCAATGGTGTTATTGATTTTATGCGCTCCGGTGTGGTTCAAATCCTCGCGCTTCAGGTAGATACGGGTTTTGTAGAACTCCGACAGCCGCTTTGCCAAATACAACGGCGTAGGACGACCAACGTAATCCCGGAGCAATGCCTCAAACTCCGCTTGAAAGCTCGGTTCGGCAATAATTTCCGCATACACCGAGCGTAAATGTTCCACATTCGGGTAGAGCATTTCGGGAATGAACGCACCACCAAAATCGCCATAATAGCCATCGTTGCTCACGGCAAATTTTTCTGATGTACGAGAGAGGGAAGCAGCAATAATGGTTGCAAATGCACTTGAGGAGGGAATGGTAAGCATAGCAGAAAAGAATAAAAGAGATAAAATATGACCGCCCGAAACAGCTTGCGCAACGCAGCACGTTGGCAACATCAAGTATCGGGCGGCTTTAGTAGAGAAACTATGAGCAATTAGAAATCGTCGTCGTCGTCGTCATCTTCAAGGTCGAAATCTTCCTCATCAAAATCTTCAAATTCAATATCATCTTCGTCCTCGCTATCTTCATCGTCTTCTTCATCGAATTCACCGAGTCCGGCGAGGTCTTCGTCATCATAATCATCTTCGTCCTCGTCGTCATCTTCTTCGTCGTCAAAGTCCTCGTCGTCGTCGTCCTCGTCGCTGATTTCTTCCTCTTTCTTTGCACGACCTTTTGCATTCAGAAATGGTGTGCTTTCCGCAAGAGCCTCAGCACGGCGAGCATCGGCGACAAATACGGTGGAATGGGGCGTTCCGAAGAGAAAAGTATCCAATCCGCCAAGCAACAGCACGTGCTCGCGGAGAGAGGCTGCCGTTGGATAATGAGATAACCTCTCAAGCAATGGCGCGGTTTGGAGCAGAGATGTTTCTTCAAAAAGTGCCAAAGTGGGCATAATTAAACTCCTAAAAAAGAATGGTAAAATATGTGATAAAAATAAAAAGTGGGTGATAGTCTCTCTTTACGCTGAATACAGCAATGCAAGCCACAAAACGTGCGCCAAAATTTATGAAAATCGTTGTGATACAACCTGAACCTTCGCTCAAATTTACGACGGCATTTCCGCAAATCCCAATGCTTTCACAGTGCTGGTATAGGAACGCACCGCACGGATGAACTCAGCACAGGCTTCTTCGGGGCGGCTATGCTGCATGAACTGTTCGCCAATGAGAAAACCTTGAAAGCCGACACTCCGCAAACGATGCACATCCACCGCAGATTTTATGCCGCTTTCCGAGATTTTTACCATACCAGGCGGAATCAGATGCGCAAGCTCTTCTGAGGTTTCGAGCGATAGCGAAAAGTCATGCAGGTTGCGATTATTCACACCAACGATATTGAGCGAGTCGCAGACACTGCGCTCTAATTCTTCACGGTTATGCACTTCCAATAGCACTTCCAAGCCCAGTGCTTGTGCGGTCTGTGAGAATTGCCGTATTTCTTCTGGCGTAAGAATAGCCGCGATAAGCAAAATTGCATCTGCGCCGATGGATTTTGCTTCAATGATTTGATACTCATCAATGGTGAAATCTTTGCGCAAAATTGGGCAATAATTAAACTTCCGTGCGGCTTTCAGGTCATCATTTTTTCCTTGAAAAAACTTCTCCTCCGTCAGCACCGACAACGCCGACGCACCTGCCTGCATATACCCAATCGACGTGCGTTCAATCGAAACATACTTATTGATACCACCTTTCGAGGGCGACGCACGCTTGATTTCTGCGATAACTCCGCTTTTATCTGCTCGCGTCAGATATTTCGTCAGCGACACCGTTGGCGAGGCAAAATATAAGGACTTTTCCAGTAATTTCGTTGGATATAATTCTTTCTGTTCGGCGAGCGCAGCCCGCTTGTGGGCGACAATGTGGTCAAGTATGGTCATGCAAACGAGGAAAAGTATAAGGAAGTTTTCATCAAGCAATAGAGCGTCATTCAGAGGAAAGTGTGAGGCTTCGGCACAGGGTAATGCTCGTGTTCTGTACCGTTTCCGAAGATTCTACATTCTTTTGATTGCAAGGTAAATTACAACCAATCACGCATTTCTGCAAGAGGCACAAAGTAGCTTTTTCAAGGTTTCGATAAAAAAAGTTCGTGAATTTGCGTATATTTTGCGGCAGCATCTTTGCAATACACAAACATACAATCGTATATCGTCATTTATAGCATCACGGTAACTGGTCAGGTCTCAACCATGAAGAGGGGACGCAGATGAAGATGATTGGATGGATGAAGATGATAGTGATAAAAAAAAATCAGAGCGTGAATGCAGACTTCATTCGTTGTTGATATGTTCTGCATTTTCATCATCTTCATCCATTCCATCATCTTCATCTGCGTCCAAAAAAATCATGACCTGACCAGTTACGCATCACGTATATTATCATTTTTCACCCATACAATTTTTATGAATAGTGCAAATTCTTTTGGCAATACCTACAGTTTTATCACCTTTGGCGAAAGCCATGGGGCGTATATCGGCGTGGTGCTGGACGGCATGAAAGCTGGCATTCCGATAGATACCGCCACCATTCAACACGACCTGAATCGCCGCAAACCCGGACAAAGCAGCGTCACCACGCCGCGCAACGAACCCGACCAAGCCCAGATTGTGAGCGGCATCTACGACGGAAAAACCACTGGAACACCCATTTGTATTCTTATCAAAAATCAAGACCAACGCTCCAAAGATTACGGCGACATCGCAGAAATACTGCGTCCCGGACACGCCAGCCACACCTATTTGCAAAAGTACGGCGTGTTTGATTATCGTGGCGGTGGGCGAGCAAGCGGACGCGAAACAGCATTGCGCGTGGCTGCGGGCGGGATTGCCAAGCAAGTTCTAGCAGAGCGCGGCGTGAAGATTATCGGTTTTACGCGGCAGGTAGGCAGTGTGCGCTCGGATATTTCGACCGACGCACTGGACGTTGCGGCAATCGAAGCAAATATCGTTCGCACAACCGATTCCACCTCTGCCGAGCGCATGATTGCTGTTATTCAAGCCGCTCAGGAAGAAGGTGATTCGGTGGGCGGCGTGGTGGAAATTGTTGTCAAGGGCTGTCCAGCAGGCTTGGGCGAGCCGATTTATCACAAACTCGACGCAGACCTCGCACACGCACTGATGACGCTCGGCGCAATTAAGGGTTTTGAAATTGGCAATGGCTTTGAAAGCGTGCTGCTGCGCGGCAGCGAGAACAACGACCCCTATTTCAAAGACGAACACGGAAACTTTCGCACCGTTACCAACAAGGCTGGCGGCGTGATTGGCGGCATTTCCAACGGCGAAGATATTGTTGTGCGCATTGCAGTAAAGCCCGCTTCGTCCATCACCAAGCCCGTAAAAACTGCCAACAAACGCGGTGAAATGGTTGATTTCAAGGTGGAAGGACGGCACGACCCGTGCATTTGCCCGCGCGTTGTTCCCGTTGCCGAGGCAATGGTCGCGCTTGTTCTGCTCGACCATCTCTTGCTCCAAGAGCGCATAGAATCTAGCTCGACAATAGATGCCGTCAAACGCAAACTTGCCACGATTGCGCATGAAATGACCTTGCTCGAAATGCAGAAAAAGCTCTACGAAGAAGAATTGGCGGCACTTGGCGGCAATCACGACGATGCTCAGTGATGGTAGGCAGAGAATATTTTGAAAATAATAACGCCCATATTCCAGAAATGAAATATGGGCGTTGTTGTTTTCTACTATTGCTGATAAATTCGACTACCGAATAACCTGTATTTGTGCGCTCTCTGCGCTTTCGCCTTCCACCACACGGCACGTGTACACGCCTTGCGGCAATGCTTCCAAGCCGCACCAGATTTCATGCGCTCCTTCAGAGAGCATTCCTGAAAACACCGTGCGCACAAGCTCTCCACGCAACGACCATAGCTCAACACGACATAATTGCTTGCTTTTCGTGCTGAATTTTACACACGCTCGCTCCGATGCTGGATTCGGGGCAATCTGTATTGTCCTCTGTATTGTCTGATGTTCGGGATAATTTTTAGACACATCTACATTGTTTTTTTTTGCTCCAAGCACGTTTTCATGCGTGTTTGAAGCCTGTTTTACGGGATTTCTTGACTCTTGCTCCAAGAAAAATATTCCGCGCGATGTGGAAAGAAAAACATTGCTCGCATCGTCAAAACGAAGGCGGTGGAGGCTGACATCGCCTGTTGATGCACCATTCAAGCCTTGTGCAAGCATTTGCCAGTCCTTGCCGTTATTTCGGGATTGCCAGACGGCATTCTGCGAAAGAGCGTAGAAATCACCATTTGGCGCGGCTTCGAGCGCAATACACTGAGAAAAACGCGGTGTGCCAAGTGAGGCATTTTCAGGAAACGTACTAGCAAAAAAACTTGCTCCTGCGTTAGTAGAATAAAATACTCCAACATGACGAACAAGCATCACAACAGCTTGCGAATGAGTGCTAAAAGCAAAGGATGTTGCGCCTTCAAAGCGAGCATTTCCGCGAAAAGGAAGACCGCGCACTGGCTCAAAACCTTCGCCAAATTTTTGCGAGCGAAGCGGCGGTGCGCCTGCAAGCAGCACCGTTCCTGTGGTCGGATGCGCAGCCCACGCTTCGGGAACGCGCCCAGTGGCAAGCTCAAACCACGATTGCCCCTTGTCGTCCGAGCGAAAAAGCCGCGCTCGCGGAAACGCCGTATCTTCGCCAAGCACAATATTTTCGCCCATAACGCGAATATTTCCCAGCGCGATATTGCTCGGAATCTGGCGTATTTCCTCGCGTTGCCAGCTTCTGCCCGCAGTATTTGAACGAACAACGTGCGTTGGCGCGAGACGACTTTGCGTGGTATCGCGGGCAAACGCAAGAATTGTCCCGTCCTGCAAAAAAAGAAGCGGCTGAGTACGAGCATTGGTGCGGCTTCCAGAGCGAGATATTGCACCGCTTCCCAGCCACACCGACCCCAAGGGCAAACGATATACCTCCGTGAAATATCGCTGCAAGCCAGTAGCAGTACTGGTTGTAGAATGCGTCGAGGAAATCTGCAACGAATCGAATGGGCGTGAGAGCCAGATGCTCTGCGCTTCTTGACCGAAATGTTGTGCAAACATCACTGAGGAGCGCGAAGAACCATTCTGAAGTTGCAACGAAAGAGAATCCGTCTCAGCAAGCAATGGAGCGGTGTAGAGGCTTTTCCATGTCGGCATATTGCTGATAAGAGTTTGTGCGCCGCCAAGAGGAAGAGTGCCAAGCCAGCCAGAAGCAGTAATGATGCTGCGTTGCGAAGCATTTTGCTGCGAAGCATTTTGCTGTACGGCAAAGTTGTCAATCTGCCCCGCCAAGCCATCATTGCACGACCGCCAACGCAAGATTTTCTGCGGGATTGCAAGAAACGGATTTGCTTTTCCCAGCACTTCTTCCGTTGCCGAGAACATACCTTTTGTTGTCAGGGCAAGTATTGTCGAGCCAGAGCTTTGTAAATCAAGTATTTGTGCGCCTTCCGCGATTGGCAAGGAAAAGAGCGTTTGCGAAACAGAGCGGACGCGAGCTCGTAACTGTGCGGCATCCAGCGACCACACGCCTCCTCGACGTGATACTTCCTCGCGTCGCTCTGCCCACAGTCCGCTTGCTGTTGCGTAAAGCGTGTAGTCGTCGCGCTCAAGCATTGCGGTAATATCGTTGGCAGAAAATGTAGTAAGTACACTATCTCTTGAATCAAGATTTTGTGCGCCTTGTGTGGCGGTATTCTCTTGCAATATCTCGCCGCGATACTGCAAAATGCGTGTCATTCCTACGCGGAGACGTTGTGCATTTGTTGAAAAAACTATTTCTGAGAATGCACCTGCGCCAGCATTGTTTCCAACCTGAGCAGTGGTGTTAAACTGAGCAGTGGTGCTGCTTGTGGGCATTGTTGTTTCTTGCCACGTTATTCCGTCGTTATCAGAAAACCACAAAGAATTGCGCAGCAGAGCGTACACACGCCCTGTGACGGGATGCACGGCAATACTGGTTGCTTGTGAAGAAAAAAGCGTTGCGGCGCGAAGCGTTGTCGTGGTTGTCAGATGTGCGCTGGTGGAAGCAGAGGCGACTGGAATCGCTGGAAGCCTCATCACACCTTTGTTTGCGACGACAAGAAATACCATTGTGCCAGAGGTATTTGTTTCCATATCCCGAATAATTCCAACCGTAGCAGCAGAAGAAGGCGAAGAAAGGGCATTGCCGAGAGAAAGCGCATCGAAGCGTTGTTGTGCGGCGTTAAACCGCCATACGCCTGCGCCATACACAAAAAAATCTCCTGAAGATGTGATGGTAAGCCGTCCGGGAGGAAAGTTATTCAGCGCAGACCAGCTTGCGCCTGTATTTGTGGAAATAAATGCACCGCTTTGACCAGCAACAATGACGGTTCCAGCAGAATTCGCCACCATGCTCGACAGGCGTGGCGGCGGGCTTGGAAGAGGCTTCCAGAGTGCTGTTTGGGCTGATAGTGTATAAAAGACACACAAACTCTGCACAAACCCACAAAGCGCAACAAGCAAGACTTTATGCGGCAGAGAGCATTGTTGTTGTTGTTGTTGAAGAGAGAACATGGTTACCTCGAACAGGAATACCGACAACACGGGGCATTGAACAGAAAAATAATCAAGAATTGTAAGCAAAAACAACGACGCAGACACACCAGCAAACAAGCATTTATGCGAGGTTGTGGATGCGCGTTAGTTCGGTTTGTATGTGCTGTACGGTTTCATCTGGCGAATCAAGAACGCGGAAAAGGCTGAGGTCGTCGTCGCTAATCATGCCCGTTTCTGCCAAGTACTCGAAGTTGAATACGTTTTTCCAAAATTCTTTACCGTAGAGAACAATCGGCAATTCCTTTGTAATTTTCTGCGTTTGAACAAGCGTAAGCAATTCAAAAAGCTCATCCATTGTGCCAAAACCACCCGGAAAAACAATCAGAGATTTCGCCAAATTCATAAACCAAAACTTGCGAATAAAGAAATAATGAAATTCAAAGTTCAGTTCTGGCGTAATGTAGGGATTCGGAAACTGCTCAAAAGGCAAGCTGATATTCAAACCGATAGAATCGCCGCCAGCATCGTAGGCACCGCGATTAGCGGCTTCCATGATGCCTGGACCACCGCCCGAACAGACGAGTAGTTGCTTTTCTTTCGGCAAATTCATTGACCATGCTGTGAGCTTTTTCGCCACTTCGACGGTATCGTCGTAGTATTGCGTAAAATGGCGGTTCTTGTGCAAGCGGTCGAGTTTCTTCTGTAATGCCGATGCTTGCTCGCTTTTGGCATGAGAAAGCTCATGGTGTAGGCGTGCTTCCTGTGCATCGAATTCTTCCTGCGAGAGGATTCGCGCCGAGCCGAACATAGCGATTGTTCCCAAAAATTTGTGCGTGTGCTTGCGCAAATGCTCTTCGGGATACATATATTCCGCTAAAATGCGAATAGAACGGGCTTCTTTGCTATTCAAAAAGTCCATGTTTTTATAGGCTTTTTCGGCGCGAGCAGTGGTAAGGGGACGTTGCGGCATTGCTCATTCCTTCAAATAAAGTGTAGATAAAAAAATAAATGTTTCATCGCATGAGTGTTTCATCGCATGAGTGTTTCATCGGAAAAACACTCGACAAAGCAAGATGTGGCGTGGCACAAGATTTTACTATCAGAGTTTACGCTGTGCGCAGCTCCATCACCGTAATTTCTGGCGAAATGCCCACGCGCCCAGGATAGCCCAAAAAGCCCAATCCACGATTCACATACAAATACTGCGTTCCGTCGCGGTATAAGCCCGCCCATTGCTTGTAGAAGTACTGCACGGGACTCCAGCGAAAGCCCGGAATCTCAATGCCGAACTGCGCTCCGTGCGTGTGTCCGGAAAAGGTAACATCAATGTCGCCAAATTCCTTGCGCACTTGCGCGTCCCAGTGGCTAGGGTCGTGCGAAAGCAATAAGCGCACGGGAGTAGATTCTGTACCGCTTGCAGCACGCTTGAGGTCGCCGCGCTTAGGGAAATTCATTGCTGCGCCCCAATTTTCAATGCCAATCACAGCAAGTTTTGCTGCACCCCGCTCCAATACACGGTGTTCGTTCATTAAGAGCGTCCAGCCCGCTTTGGTATGGACTTGCTGTAATTGCTCAAAATTTTCGCGTTTTGCTTCTGTGCTGTCCCATTTCACGTAGTCGCCGTAATCATGATTGCCAATGGTCGAGAACACGCCGTATTCAGCGCGGAGTTTTTTGAGTGTTTCGATGTGTGGCGCGGCTTCGTCGGCACGGTTATTGACCAAATCGCCCGTAAAGAAGATAATATCAGGCTTTTGAGCATTGATAAGTGCAAATGCTTTTTCCAACGGTGCGCTATTTTGAAAACTACCAATGTGAATATCCGAAATATGCACAATCTTAAAGCCGTTAAATTCCTTGGGCAAATTGGGGAGGTTCACCGAAACTTTATGCACGGTGTAATTGTACGCACCCCGCACCATTCCGTAGATAAACGCCGAAAAAGGCAGCGCTGCGCCAATGAGTGCGAGATTGCTGAGGAATTGTTTGCGCGGAAAAGAAACAGCATCGGAAGCCAGTCCATTGCGAGAACCTTGCCAAGAAGCAAGCATTGATGCGCCTTTCAACCAAAGCCAACTTGCAAGGCGCATTCCGTCGTCCACAAGCAAAAACACCGAGCCAATCAGCTTCGAGATTCCGATAATGATAAAAAAGCTAAAGATATAAACGCGCACAAAATGCGGAAGGTGATGCAAAGGAACGAAGAGAGAAAAAAGGATTGCACTGAGCGATGCAAGCGTGATGCCCCAATAGACCATGCTCACAATCGTGCGCTTGGCGGGAGTGCTTGTTCGCATGAACATCTGTACGGCATGAAAAAAATACCAATCTAAAAAGATGATAACGCCGCATAAAAATAAGAGGCGAAAGGGAAATGGCATAGAGAAAACTCGTGAAATGAAGAAGGGAACGGTGAAGAACCATTACGCTCGGCTTACGCGCTCGGCGTTTGAACGCTAGACGCTTACACGCCAAACGCTTACACGCTTACATACTGCTCGCTTACTGTCCAGAGGCGTTCTGCGAGGTCGGTGCTTTGTGCGCTTGTGGACGTAAGAGCTACTTTTTTCTTGTTAAAATACTCGCCCGTAATGTTATCCACATCAGCAGAACTTGCCAGAAAAATGGTCGTTTCCGCGCCATCGGCAGGACTAAGCATGAAGAGCTTGGCTATCGGGCGCAAAAACGCGGGAATAATGTTGAAAATGTTTGTTGCCACAACGCCAGGATGCAAGGAATTAACCGTAACACCTGTTCCCAGAAGCGATTGCGCTAGCTTACGAGTAAAAAGAATATTCGCCAATTTTGATTGGGCATATGCTTTCCAGCCGCTATATTTTTCCTTGCCTTCAATATCGTGGAAGTTCATAACGCCGTTTTTATGCGCTTCGGAAGCCACATTCACAATGCGTGCGGGCGCACTCGCTTTGAGGGTCTCCAAAAGCAATTTCGTGAGCAGAAATGGCGCGAGGTGATTGACCGCAAAGGTGAGTTCGATACCGTCGCGGGAAACCTTGCGCGAGCCTTCCATAATGCCAGCATTATTGACCAAAATATGGAGTTTGTCGTATTTTGCTTGGAATGCTTTTGCAAAAGTCATCACCGACACAAGCGAGGTAAAATCGCAGGGCATAATGTCAATATGGGTGTTGCCTGTTTCGGCGATAATTTCTTGCTGAACCTGCTTGGCAAGCTCCATATTTCGTGCTGGCAGGACGAGGGTTGCACCCATGCGAGCAAGCTCCCGTGCGGTTTCCTTGCCAATTCCCGATGTGCCGCCCGTGATGCAGCAGATTTTCCCTGAAAGGTTTATGTGGGGATTCATTTGGTGAAATTCTTAGTGAAAAGAGACTGGTCTGTCTGCCCGTTCACAAGCGAAGCCCAATGAGCGCAACTCCTGAGCTTTGCTCGGTGCAACGGGAAGAAATGACCTGAGAAATAAAATCGTTGAATCGTTGTTTAATTTCGTTGTTTAATACGGAATTTTTTCCAACGCCCAGTAAAATACATCAATGTAGCGTTGCGCCGAAAGCAGCGAGGAGTGATTTGCCATCATACCATTGCGAACAACGCTTTTCCAGTGGTCTTTGTTGAAGTAGGCTTCAATAGCGCGATGCAGCGCGTAGCCCATTTCGCCAGCGTTGTAGTCGTCGAACACAAAGCCATTACCTTCGCGTGAGGAATAGTCGTATTCGTGAACAGTATCCGCCAAGCCGCCGACATTGCGCACAACAGGCACCGTGCCGTATTTGAGGCTGTACATTTGGTTCAAGCCGCATGGCTCAAAGAGCGACGGCATGAGATAAATATCCGATGCAGCTTCGACGCGGTGCGAGAGGTTGTCGTTGTAGCCGATATAGACCAGCGCACGGTCGCCGAATTTTTGGCGAATATAGCGGAAATAATCTTCGTACTGGTCAGCACCAGAACCAACAAGCGCGAAGCGTACGGGATATTGCTGTAAAATCCGCTCCAGCGCAGTTTCGATAAGCGGAATACCTTTTTGGTCGGTCAAACGAGAAACCATGCCGATAATAGGCATATCTTGTTTCATATTACTTTCGTGAATGCCCCAATCTTTCAGGAAATGATATTTGTTGGTGAGCTTGCCGTGAAGGTCATTCACCGAATAATTTGCGTAGATTTTGTCATCTACTTCTGGATTCCACACGGAATAATCCACGCCGTTCAAAATACCGAGAAAGTCTCCAGAGCGAGCATTGATAATGCTTTGCAGCCCATAGCCTTCTTTTGTGTAGCGCACCTCTGCGGCGTAGCGCGGGCTGACGGTCGTGATTTTATCGGCAAACCACAAACCAATTTGCATAGAATTGACCACGCCATGCGATTCAAACCACGAACCTTGATAAAATTCATTCATGCCAAACCCCGCAAACGGCATGGCGCGGCGCGGGTCGAAGTGTCCTTGAAAGACCATATTGTGAATCGCATACACACCGGCTGTGCGCCCAAAAAATTCCGTCATGCGATAATGAATTTTCAGCATCGGCATCGTGAATGCAGTGTGATAATCATTTGCAAAGACAATATCAGGGCGGAAGTTGAGTGTTTTTGCGGTTTCAAAGACGGCGCGGCTCAGAAAAATAAAACGGCGGTCGTTATCGCTAAAGCCATCGGGATTGCCGTAAATGCCCCATCGGTCGAAATAATCAGCATTCTCAAGAAAATATACCTGCACGTTTTTTGTACCGGGCAAGGTAGCTTTCCAAAGGCGGGCATACTCCGTCCACCAATCCATCGGCACTGGCACGACAATATCCGTGCGCTCTAGGTTCCATTTATGAACGTCGATATTCGCATATTTTGGCATAACGATAATCACGTTATGCCCCAGTTTTTCCCAGTCTTTCGGCAGTGCGCCGCAAACATCCCCCAACCCGCCCACTTTGGCAAACGGGAACACTTCAGCAGAGGTAAGCACAATATTCATTATGGCTTTCGGAATATGATTAAAACATTGATGAGTTCTTGTTTGATGAGTTCTTGTTTGATGAGTTTGTAGATTTTACGGTATTTTTCAAGGAAATATTTTTTTCACTCATCTTCTCCCAATACATTGTAGCTGTCCAGATAAGCGCAAGCATTTTCATTTTTCCTTGAAGAAGTGCAAAAACGAGTAGCAATTTACAAAAAAGTTTTCACAGAAATTGCGTATTTTCACGGCGACAAAGCAATCAGGCTTTTTTATTTCAGTTATGTTTTTATCTACTTTTTTCGGAGCATCTATGAAAAAGTTTGTACAACAATTTCGTTCTCGGCAAGCAGTGAAGCCTTCAACCGTGCCGTCGCATTCACACGACTCTTCAAATACTATGGTACAAAAGTACACCACAGCACGTGTTCGTGCGGTGTTTCGCCGTGAACTGCGGGCAATCGTGCTTGTTGCATCATTGACCGTCAGCCTCATACTCGGCGCGGCAAGCTGCTCTGGTGGCGGCTTGAACCTCTTCGATACTGCTACTGATGCGCAGCTCGGTAAGCAAATGGACGACCAAATTCGCCAAAATCCAAAGGAATATCCGATATTGAATAATCCTGCCGTTAAGCAGTACATTCAAAATATGATTAACGACATTATTCGCTCGGAACACGTGAAATATCGCGGTACGTTTCCGTATCAAGCCGAAGTCATTGCCGATGATAAAACTATCAATGCTTTTTGTACGCCCGGCGGCTATATCTACGTGTACACGGGGCTGATGAAAGCGGTGGACAATGAGGCAACTCTGGCGGGCGTTCTAGGGCATGAAGTCGCACACGCAGAGCGTCGGCATGGCACCTCGCGCATGACCAAAGCATATGGCTTGCAAATAGTACTTTCTATTGCTCTTGGGCAGAATCCAAGCCAACTTGCAACCATTGGCGCGAATCTGTTTAGCGGTCTGGCGCTCCTCAAAAACAGCCGTTTGGACGAAGATGATGCCGATAATTTTTCCTTCAAATATTTGCAGGGAACAAGGTGGTATCCAGGTTCTATCAAGTTTTTCTTTGAAAAAGTAGGTGGGCAGCGCGGACAAGGCGATGGTATTGGCACAACCGTTGAACGCTTGCTTTCGTCGCATCCCTTGCCGCAAGACCGCATAGATGCTACAAATAAGCGCATCGAAGAAGCAAAGTTGCCGCCACCGAGCGAGTCCAACCTCCACGCCATACCATATCAGCAATTTAAGCGCACCTTGCCCTAAACAAACACGAACTGAGAAATACGAACTTGAGAAACACGATAGTATCTGAAGTGTGAACATCGGTCAATATCAAAATATTCCGCGAAAAGCCGCGCAAATACTCAATCTGTGAGATGTAATCTATGAGACGTAAGCTGTGAGACTCTCCTTGTGTGTGTGTGAGTCTCGCGTTCTTCAATCACTTTTTATTTTTACTCCTACCCAAATATTCTTACCAATATTCTTACCAATATTCTTACAAAAATTATGACAAGCGAAAGCACGAAAACATCAGCAATGAAGCGGCTTGCAGACCCGCGCATTATCGAACTTTTCCGCGAAATCACGGTTATTCCGGGCTTGTCCGGGCGTGAACGAAAAATGGCAGATTATGTTCATTCCTTCGCACAGCGTTTAGGCATAGAAGTCCACGAAGACAGCACCAACACCGCATGGAATGGCGATGCTGGCAATATTCTCTGTCCCATTGCTGGCGGTGGCGACTTCGTGATGACCGCCCATATGGACACCCCACGCCCGACGATTGACACAAAAGTCGTGGTGGATGACGAAAAAATCAGCTCCGACGGCACAACTGCGCTTGGCGTGGACAATCGTGCTGGCGTAACGGTACTGCTCTACACATTGGAAAAAATTGTGCGCGAAAACATCCCGACACGCGGCTTCACGCTTGGCTTCACGACGTGCGAAGAAACCACGCTCGACGGCTCGACAAACATTCCGCTTGGCGAAAATATCACCAAAGCCTTTGTCTTTGATTCTTCCATGCGTCCGGGCAATGTGGTCTGCGAATCCTGCGGCGCGATTGCCTTCACGGCTCGCTTTCTTGGCAAAGCTGCGCATTCGGGGATTGCACCAGAAAAGGGCATCAATGCTCTGCTCGCGGCAGCAAAAGCGGTCAGCGCAATGCCGATTGGGCGCGTGGACGGCACAACGACGGTGAACGTCGGCATGATGCAAGCGGGCGAAGCCGTGAATGTGATTCCAGCAGAAGCCATGATTGAAGGCGAGGTGCGCTCAATGGATTTAGCCAAAGTTGAGGAGCTTGTCGCAAGCATTCACGCGCTCTGCAAGGCTTCTGCCGATGAACTTGGTGCGAAACTTGTTTTCACGCAACGCTGGGATTTCACGCCCTTTCGCATCGTGCCAGAGGACACAGTGTACAAGGAAATTCATCATGCCATTGAAAAAGCAGGTTTGAAGGCAGTTCCGCAAATTTCGTGGGGCGGAAGCGATGCAAATTCCTTCAACAAACGCGGCATAAAAGCAGTAAACATCGGCATTGGCGAACAAAATCCCCACGCAAATACTGAATTTATCTACCTTGAAGACCTTCAAGCCAGTGCGGATATTGCGCTGGAATTGGTGCGTCTGTAATTTTATCAGCACCAATACGCTGTTCCTCAAAAAACTATGACCCAAAAGCCGCACCAATACTTGCTTCAAGAGAAAATTAAGCAAACCGCCCACATTAAAGCATTTGCCAAAGAATGTGGCTTTTCGCTTGTGGGAATTGCCGAAGCAGTACCCTTGGAGCAAGAAATGGTGCGCTTTTCGGACTGGTTGAGCAAAGGATTTCATGCGGGCTTGGGCTACATGGAACGCAACGAGGAAAAACGCTCTGATGTGCGAAATATTTTGCCAGAAACGCGCTCGGTGCTGGTTGTTGCACAAAACTACTATACCCCGCATCAACACTTGCCTCCAGAGCATGAAATGTATGAAGAATATGGCAAAATTTCGCGCTATGCGTGGGGCGACGATTATCACGACGTAATTCCACCTAACCTAGAGCGCATTGCCGATGAAATCAAGCGTTTGCAAGCGGACGCTCAAACGAAAGTCTATACCGACACGGGCGCGATTTTGGAAAAGCAGTGGGCAGTGCGAGCAGGAATCGGCTGGCAGGGCAAACACAGCAATATCATTTCGCGGGAAATTGGGTCGTGGTTTTTTTTGGGAATTATTTTGACGACGGCGGAATTCCTCTATGACGCACCAGTACAGGATTTCTGCGGTACCTGTACCGCTTGTTTGGAAGCCTGTCCGACGGGCGCAATCGTGCAGCCGCACGTCGTGGATGCGCAAAAGTGCATTCCGTATTGGACAATCGAAACAAAACCAGAGAGAGAATTTCCGCCAGAAGTCGCGCAAAATCTTGATTCGTGGCTCTTTGGCTGCGACACCTGCCAAGATGTTTGCCCTTGGAATCGCTTTCAACGCGAAACCGACGAGTTGCGTTTCCACGCCCGCAACGCAGAGACCGCACTACACCTTGATTCTGTGCTTGCTTTGCAGCAAGAAGAGTTCTCGGAGCGTTTTCGGAAAAGTCCCTTGAAACGTAGTAAAATGGCGGGTTTGAAGCGAAATGCTCAAGTGCTGAAAAAATGATATTGTGAAAAATTATATTTGCTTCTCATACCAATTTGAGTCATTCATTGTGAATAACAAGGGAGCATGCTCCCTTGTTTACTGGCTTGGCGGTGATTTTAATGCACAATTTTCAACTTAATTTGGGGGAGCATGCTCCCTTGTTTACTGGCTTGGCGGTGATTTTAATGCACAATTTTCAACTTAATTTGGTATTATCTCACAAACCAAGCTCCACCGAAATATAGTAATTCCGCTCTGCCGCAGGAAAAAACTCCCGACCGTTGCCGCCGCTTGAATACAGGGCATTCAGCACATTATTCACCTGCGCTCGGAGGCGAAGAGATTGCACACCCAAAATATTGCGAAACGTGTAAGCAGCATCAGCGTTCACGACCGTAAAAGCGTCGTTTTTATTTGCTTCGTTCTTGAAATTATCGGTGTAAAATGCGCCGACATATCGCCCAGAAAGCGAACAAAAAAAGTTGTCCGCTTCGTAGGAAAGGCGCGTATTTCCAAGCGCGTCGGGGAAATTTGCAATCGGATTTCCTGCCAAATCGCGCTCGCTCGCAACATCTTGGAAACGATATTCCACAATGCGATTCACACTGAAGGTCGCATTAAAGCTGAGTTTGAGCTTGCCCGCGCTTGTTTGAAAGAGTGTCGCTGCCCCGTCTAATTCTATGCCGTAGTGCCGTGTGCGCGGCGCGTTTCCGTCAATCGGATTGCCAAAAATATCGCGTTGTCCGCTTCGCACGAGTTCATCAAAAAATTCCATCCAATATCCATTCACGCCCAGCATCCACGCGCCTTCTGCGCTGGCAATTCGCGCTCCAAACTCTGCATTGAATAAGCGCTCAGGGCGCACCTGTGGGCGATTGAAATTATAGCGCGGCGCGGCGTTTTGTCCTGACGTTGTATCGCGCTCAAAAAGTGGCGTTGCGCCGAAAATCGCGTCGGAAGCCGCATAAAAATTGCGCATTCGGGGTTCGCGCGAGGTGTAAGCAAGAGATGTTGTAAATTGTACACGCTCAGAAGCACTTTCCATGCGAGGCGTGAAAACCGCACCAATTCTAGGGTTTGCAAATAGATATTGCACTGTAAAAATCCGCTCGCCGTTGCCAATGGTTCTGCCGTCGCTTGAGAGAAATTGTGTGAACTGCCCGCCCGCTTGCTCGTTGCGAATTGCGTAGGAATGATGCACAAGTTGGGCTTCTACATTCAGCAACCATTCGTCGGAAAGGCGCATATTTTCTCGTGCGAAGATAGAATTGATGGTACGCTCGCCGTTGTAGGAATACATTTTATAGTCGGGGTCGAAGCCCGTAGGCAAGCCCTCTGCATAGCGGATTTTTCCCCAGCTTTCCGAGCCATGCACTCGAGCTTCCGCACCAATACTGAGTTCTCCAGCGATCGGGTTCGCGCCGAGCCAATCAATGCTATGCTTCCACTCCACGCGAGGAATGATGCCGCCTTGACGATTGCCAACAAAAGCGCGAATAAGAGCATTGCTTGGCTGTACACCGCGTGGGAAGCCGTATTCAGGCGTGAGGCGCAATGTAGCTGCATCCGCCCACGAGGCATCATAATCGAAAAAACCATCGCCTTGATAATAAAAAACTGCACATTTCACAACGACATTTTGTATGCCCGTATAGTCCAGAAGCAGCTCGTAGTGCGGTTGCGAGAAGTTTTCAATCTCCTGAGCGCGGCGCGTGGTTGTGTATGCCAGATTTCGTCCTGTTGAATCATAATCCCAAGCAGAATAATTCCGGCGACGCAGCATCAAATCTTGTGTGTAGGCTTTTGGCAATCCCGTGTACGCAAGCCCATCGGCAATCGGTCCACCGAAAATGTTGATTTGCGTTGTGAGGTGTTCATCGAAGCGCACTCCCGAAAGAAAAAAGCTCGTTACCTGCGTCCACGACTGGTTTCGGTAGCCTTCCGAGTTGATATGCGACGCACGAGCGTAGAAGGCATATTGCGGCGAAGATAGCTTTGTTGCTTGCGTTGCAGGCTGTTCGCTTGAATTATTTAGAAAGTTTTCACCCACCAAACCTGATGAAATCTCGAAGGAGAGCTTTTGGATATTTGGCACAAAACGTGGTGCGTTTCCCGTACTTCCACCATTCCCAGCAAATTCTTGCACCCCAAGCCCGCTTGTTATCAGGATTCCACGATTATTCACAAAATTGCTCGTGGTAAGCTGGACGCTGCCACCAATCGCGCCCTGCCCCGATGCAATATGCCCTGCGCCGCGCTGCACCTGAATCCCACCCAGACTGGAAGCCAAGTCTGGCAGATTTATCCAGTACATATTGTGGTCTTCGGGGTCGTTTTGCGGAATACCGTTCAGACTGACAGAAATACGCCGTTGGTCGAAACCCCTGATGGATAGGTTCGTGTAGCCGACGTTGTTACCGTTGTCGGAGGTAATAATGGTAGAAGGCAAGTCTGCAAGCATGGTCGGGATGTCTTGGTAGGTGTATTGCTTCTCAATTTCTGCTTTGGTGATTTCGATAAATGGCACGGGAGATGAGGTTTTATCAGCCTTTGCACCAGAAATTGTGAGCGCGGGAACGCGGTATATTTTCGAGCGTGATTGCCCTGAAACGTTGGTAGAATCTGGCTTGAAATCTAGCTTGGCAGCTTGTTGCTTTTCTTGCGCAGACAGCAACAGAGTGTTGAGAATCACAAAAAATATTGCCCAAACACAAGGAATGAAGAGGCGTTGCGGAATAGTTTGTGTGCGAAGAGCGAAGCAAAAACGCATAAATATTCGGTGAATACGTGTGAAAGAAGGCGAAGAGTAATATTGCACCGAAAGAGAAAAGGAGAGAACAAGAAAAAGAACAGAAAGGAAAAACGACGCAGGAAAAACAAGAACAAACACGAGGAATAATGCGAGGTGCAGAGCTTTATAGCAAAGCAAAAAGTGCTTGTCCGTTTCCCTCCGCCGGTATTATCCGGTTCAGGTTCCAAGAGTATTTCTCAGCCGCATTTCACAAAGCATTGTGAAGGCAGCACCTCTAACGGTCAGTGCAAAGCTAGTGCTTTTTTTGTATGTGATGCAAGATATTTTTGTGTGATGAGGAAGAGAAAGAAGATTTTACCGCACTTCCAAGACAATTTTTTTACCTAAAACCTCTTCCAACAGCCCTGTGCGGCGTTCCGCGCTCCACAGCTCAATATCGGGCTTGTCTTCGCATTCGCGGCAAGAAAGCAGAATGCGTAGCGTCGTGTCCTGAAGCTCCACCACGATAGTATTGATGAGGCGTTGGCGGCGGCGGTCAAGCCCTTCGGTAATGCGCAATATTCCGGCGAGGATATTCACAAGCGGGCGTTTTTCTGGCGGCACCCGCACGTAATTTTCATGTTTTGCCTTTGGATGGCTTTTGCGATGATAGCGAGCGATATTTGCAATTAACTCTTCTTCGTTGTTGGTAAATCCAAGCAACGGCGTATTGCGAATGATGTAGTAGCTGTGCTTGTGGTGCTGGTCGGCAGAAATATGATAGCCCACATCATGCAGCAACGAAGCGGCTTCCAAGAGTTCGCGCTCGGATTCACCCAAGGAATGCAGCCTTGCACGATGAAGCGCGTCGAAGAGTTGCAGTGCCAAAAAACACACGTGTTCGGCGTGATTGATATCTACTTGGCAGGTATCGCACAAATTCTGGACACTTTTGTAGCGCAACTGGCTCAAATGATGATACCGCTCAATATTGAACTGCTTTTGGTAATGGTCGAATAAAATTCCTTCGCGCAAGGCATAGTCTGAAATGGTGATTTCTTGAATGTTCAGGCGCGTGATTGCTTGTTCCAAAATAAGCGCACCACCAACGATAATATCTGCTCGCTTGGGGTCCATGCCCGCGAGTTCGGAACGTTTTTTCGAGTTTTTTTCTTTCAAAATAAGCTCAATCGCTTCTAATGCTTCTTGCTTGGTGATGCTCACACCGTTCAAGGATTCATCGGGGTTGTAACGACCTTTTTTTGCAAGTGCCACAGAAGCGAGTGTTTGTGCGGTGCCAGAGCTTGCCACAACGCGCTCAAAACCACAGACTTGGATAGAACGAAACACTAACGCCCACTCGCCACGAATAAAATCACGGCATTCTTTGATGGCTTTGGGAGTAATTTTATCATCCGAAAAAAAACGCCGCGTAAGCCTGATAGCACCGAGCTTCGCGCTATGTCCGTAGAGCATTTCGCCACGATAACCAACGATTGTTTCGGTGCTGCCGCCGCCCACATCAATCACGAGGGTTTTTTTATTCAAAATAGGAAGAGCTTGCAGTACGCCAAGATAAATCAATCGCGCTTCTTCATTGCCAGAAATGACCTCAATCGCAACACCTGTTTCCTTCTGCACACGGCGTACGAACTCGTCTTGGTTCAAGGCTTCGCGCATCGCGCTCGTGCCAATGGCACGAATAGGCGCATTTGCAGCAGCAGCCATCATGGCGAATCGCTTCATTGCCGCTATACCACGCTTCATTGCTTCATCGGAGAGATATTTCATATCGCTGACGGATTCTCCTAAACGCACATTTTCTTTTGCGCGGCTCTGAATGGTAAACACACCTTCTTCGCTCACACTCGCCACAATCGCGTGGAAGGAGTTCGTTCCCACATCAATCGCAGTGATTACGCCACGTTCGCCAGATGCGCCTTTGGCAAACGTACTTGAAGATATATCTGAAAATGTATCTGAAGATTCATCAGGAACATCGCTCCCTCTATTTTTTCTGATGGGCGTGTCGTGGCTATCTTTTGATGATGAAAATAGTGAGCTATTCTCCGAAATGGGGCTTGGAAACTGGTTTGAAGGCAGTACTGTCGCACTCTTGCTCATAGACAAATCCAACAAAAACGTGCAAAAAAACATTGAAGGAAGATTGAAGCTATTGGCGTGGCAATATCTTTAATCGCCCACAACAAAACTACAAAAGACCACTCAACAAACAAATTGAAGTTTCAATAACGTTGTATTCACCAATCATTCGTTCCTCTTCACGTGTGTAGTGCAAATATCCTCGCTCCATACACATACACAGCATAGACACATAGAAAAAAAAGTACCGTCGAGTATGATATACTAAAAATGGGTGAAAATTGCATATCAAAAAGTGAAGGCGTTGAGATGTAGTCCACCTTTGAGGTGGACTACATCTGAAGCAACAAACCTTTTTTAGTATAGATTCTACTCGGCGACGCTTTTTTGCTCAAGATGTCACGACAATGCACAGATTACTTTTTTAATTTATCCTTGAACACTGCTTCAAATTTTTCTACTTTCGGACGCACCACAAAAGCGCAATAGCCTTGGCTGGGATTGGTGTTGAAATAGTTTTGATGATACTTCTCGGCAGGATAAAACGTGGGAAGTGCCGTAATCTCCGTTACTATCGGCTTGTCATATGCGCCAGATTTATTCAGTTCCACTTTGTATTTCTCGGCAGTTTGCTTTTGTTTGTCGTTATGAAAGAACACAACCGAGCGGTATTGCGTACCAACGTCGTTGCCTTGACGGTTGAGCGTGGTGGGGTCGTGCGTTTTCCAGAATACCTTCAAAACCTCATCGTAGCTCACTTTGGTGGGGTCGAAGGTAATTTGAATGCACTCGGCATGACCGCTCGTGCCAGAGCAAACCTCTTCGTAGCTTGGATTTGCAGTTTTGCCGCCTGCATAGCCAGAAACAACCGTGTACACGCCCTCAAGACGCTGGTAAATAGCCTCGGTACACCAAAAGCAACCACCACCGAAGGTGGCAGTATCAAGTTTTCCGGCTGCTGCAAGAGCTTCCATTTCCGATGTTGTCATAGATATTGTCCTTTCTGAAGACGGTGAAGAAGAAGATGTTTTGGAAGATTCTGCGCTGCACGAAACGCCAAAAAGCAGCCCAAGTGCCACGCATATTCCTGAAAAAAAGCGATTGCTCACCATAAAAATATTCCTTCGTAAATGTGAGAATAAAGGTAACTGGTCAGGTCATGATTTTTTTTGGACGCAGATGAAGATGATCGAATGGATGAAGATGATGAACATGAAGAAAACATCAACAACGGATGAAGTCTGCATTCACGCTCTGATTTTTTTTATCACTATCATCTTCATCAATCCAATCATCTTCATCTGCGTCC